>NZ_JBTUOC010000054.1:0-116578 GCF_058345725.1 Simiduia sp.
CAAGGGCGATCCGAGCTACCGGGTCGAGGCGGCGGCGATCGAGGCCTGGGCCGGACTGCGGCCGCCGAAGGCGCGGGAGACGCTGGAGCCTCTGCTCGCGCGGGAGAGTCACAATGAGGTGATCCGCCAGGCGGTCCTGCGCGGGCTGGGGAAGCAGGGCTACCATTTGCTGGGTATGGATGAGCTGGCCGAGGATGCGGTTGCCGTGCTGAAGCACAATTTTCCCGATTACCCTAACTTTGACGAAGACGGCGCCTTTAACTACCAATACAGTATTGATGTTAATGAGCGTAGTTGGGTGAACCTGCTTAGCTTTGGTATGTTTGATAAGCAGGATTTACGGGGCTTTGACACGCGTACCATCTATAATCCGGCGGTGGCAAAATTTGAAGTCCCGGAAAACCTTGCCCCCTAAATTAGGCCCGAGCCCATTGAAAAAAGCCCGCCAAGTGCGGGCTTTTTTGTGCGTGATGCCAAGTGTTGCGACGGCGGCGCGCCACTTGTGCACCGTGCCTGAGATTGCTAAAGCGCAGGCGCGATTAATGCAGAATGGGCATCGGGCAGTCCAGCGAGTCGGCAATCACCCTCAGCAGTTCGTACTCGGCGATTTGGACCTGGCCGTCGGCTTGAATGGCCAGCATCAGACCCTTTAACAAGCGGGGTTTCTGCAGGGGTTTAACCCGATGCAGGCGAGTCAAGTGCTTATCGATGGCGGGAAAGGGGTCAGCTTCGGGCATTAAAGTGTCCACGGGCAGGCCTATGGCTTCCAATGCCTGCCGGTAGGCCGACTGCCGATGTGCGTTTTCGCCCTGCAGCACCATGAGCGTGACGAGGCTGCGCACGGAATCTGCCACCTTATCGAGCGACAGGTTGGCCGCTTGTGTGCGGGCCGGCGGGAACAGGTTATGTTGCAGCAGCCGGTAAACACACCATTCGGTCAGGCTGAATACATTGTCGGCCTTGATTTGCGCTATTACGTGTTTCCGAAAGCTCTTGCGTTGGGGGTCAGACAGCGCCTTCAGGGCGGGCATGCACAGCTCAATGACCGGCAATCGGTCTTTAACCGGCAGTGCTTGAATGGCGGGTAGCAGCTGCTTGTAGAGGCGAGCCACGGGTTCAGGCGCATGGGTGTTAATGAGCACCTGCTGTTCCTCGGCGGCCTCGGCGCAGTAAAGCAGGCCGTAAATTATAGCCATCGCGCTGGCAGAGTTGTGGGCCGCTTCGCGAATGAGCGGGTTTAGGCCCGCCAGGGTGGCGCCGGCCTCCGCCAACGCGGCCGGCGCGGGGTTGCCCACTTGATCGGCCAGGTTGTCGGCCGATACCGTTGTGGACTGTCCTGCAAAATTGGCCACACCCTCGGTCTGTGATTCGTCATTGTTTACGGGTGCTTGAGTGTCAAACTCGCCCTGCCAGCGCGGATCGATGCGTTTAATGCGATGTGCCAGCGGCGGATGCGTCGCCATGGCGCCACCGAGCCAGCTGGACAGGCCGCTGGCAAAGTAAAAGTGGCTGTATTCCGCCGCGTTGGCGGCCTGCATTTGTGATCCGTCGGGATAACCGCCAATCCGCTTCAAGGCGCCACTGATACCTGCGGGGTTGCGGGTGAACTGAACAGCCGAAGCGTCGGCCAAAAATTCCCGTTGGCGGCTAACCGCGGCTTTGATGAGGTTGCCGAAAAAGGTACCGGCATAGCCGATAACCAGCAGCCCCAAGCCAAACAGCACTAAGCCTCCGCCGTTTTTACGCGAGCGGCTGCCCGAGCGCATGAGCATCTCGCCCAGCAAGCCAATTAATAATATACCGTGCAGTACGCCCACAAGGCGCAGGTTTAGGCGCATATCGCCGTGCAAAATGTGACTGTACTCGTGCGCGATCACACCTTGCAGCTGGTCTCGATTGAGTTGCTCTATGCAGCCGCGGGTCACGCCGATGACGGCATCTTGAGGTTTATAACCCGCAGCAAAGGCGTTAATGCCGGGTTCGTCCAGCAGGTACACGGGCGGCACCGGTACGCCGGCGGCAATGGCCATCTCCTCAACTACGTTAAGCAATCGGCGCTCCTTGACGTCGCACTGGGAGACGTTAAGTTGCCGACCGTTGAGGGATTCGGCCACGGCGGAGCCGCCCCGGTTCAGTTGTGATAGGCGGTACAGGCTACCCAATCCCACCAGTATCACCACGCCCAGTCCGACGATGCCCACCAGCTGCCAGTCCATGCGCGCAAAAAAATCAGACCAAAAGGCGCCTTGTTCGGGGCTGGGAACCGCTGCGCCCTGACTGAAATGCAGTAGCAGTGCGGTGAAGAGGGTGGTAATGGCGACCAGGGCGAGCACTGCCAACGCAAACAAAAATACCAGGCGCTTGGTGTGTGCCCTGGCCTGATCTTGGTGTTCGAAAAAGTTCATAACCGCAATCCGTTACCTGCGCGCCCCTTAGCGAGGGCGCGCATGTGGTGGGTCTTAAAAGGATACTTGAGGGGCAGCCTGAATGGCGGCACTGTCGGCAAATTCTAGCAAGCTGGCATCTTGTGCGTGGCCGAACATACCGGCAAACACTACGGGCGGGAAGCTTTGTTTGTAGCTGTTATAGGCTGTCACCGCGTCGTTGAATGCCTGGCGGGCAAAGGCCACTTTATTCTCTGTGGAGGTGAGTTCTTCCGACAGTTGCATCATATTTTGGTTGGCTTTCAGGTCTGGATAGGCTTCCACAACCACATTGAGTTTGCCGAGGGCTTGCGACAACATGCCTTCGGCTTGGTTGAGTTGTGCCACACTGCCGGCATCGCCCACTTGCCCTGCCATAGCCTGCAGCCCTGCCATGGCTTGATTACGGGCAGCGATAACGGCTTCAAGGGTTTCTCGCTCGTGTTTAATGTAGCCCTTGGCGGTTTCTACCAAGTTGGGAATGAGGTCGTAGCGCCGCTTAAGCTGCACTTCTATCTGCGCAAAACTGTTTTCAAAACGGTTTTTAAGGGCGACCAGCTGGTTGTACACGCTGATAACATAAAATACGACAACGGCGATAATGACCAATGTAACGATGGCAGATGTGCCCATAATACGTCCTCCTTGAATGGAGCGGCCATGGTAGCACGGCGTCGGACATTCGACATCTGGGCGCAAATTTCGTCCGAATCTGCGGTTCAGATAACGGCGGGTAAACGAGGAAAAACCTTGGTTTGGCTTGCGAACTTAGGCGTAAAAATCCCATGGTCCCGCAAGAACTACTCGTCTTGGCAAGGAAATTGATTGCTTGTTGCCGAGCCGCTTTTTTTCCGTCGATCTCATACCAAAGGTGGAGCGAGTGCTCGGAGGGCCGCAGCGGGAGTCTGGTATACTGGTGCCAGAGCAGCCGCGCCGTGAACTTTGCGTGGCAAGTGACTAAGAGGCGGTAACAACCGCCCAGCATGTGCGGATTGGCGGCCTTTTATTAGGCGTATGCGCTCACAAGGCGCGCAACCGTGAGGAATGAGAAATGAGTGATCCGATTGTAATTGTAGGTATTGCCCGCACCCCAATGGGCGGTATGCAGGGGGCACTGAGCAGTTTGAGTGCGCCAGAATTGGGCGCAGCGGCCATCAAAGGCGCGCTGGCCGACGCCAAAGTGAGCGCCGATCAGGTGAACGAGGTTCTGATGGGCTGTGTATTGCCTGCGGGGCTCGGGCAGGCGCCAGCGCGTCAGGCTGCGTTGAAGGCGGGGCTCGCCAATAGTGTTCCCTGCACCACCGTCAATAAAGTGTGTGGTTCCGGCATGAAAACCGTCATGATGGGCGCAGATGCCCTAGCTGCAGGCCATGCGGATGTGGTGGTGGCGGGGGGCATGGAAAGCATGTCCAACGCGCCTTACATGCTGGCTAAGGCTCGTGCAGGCTACCGACTGGGTCACGGCGAACTACTCGACCATATGTTTTTAGACGGTCTACAGGATGCCTACGAAGGCGGCTTGATGGGCAACTTTGCAGAGCACTGTGCAGGCAAGTACAGTTTTACGCGCGAGCAGCAAGATAGCTATGCGTTGGAATCACTGGCACGGGCGACCCGGGCTATTGAAGAAAAGCGGTTCACCCGTGAGATCGTACCTGTGCATTTTGCCACGCGCCAGGGCGAGCAACAGGTAGACACAGACGAGCAACCGGGCAATGCGCGACCGGATAAAATCCCGCAGCTGAAGCCTGCATTCAAGAAAGACGGCACAGTGACGGCGGCCAATGCCAGCTCTATCTCAGACGGTGCCGCGGCGCTGGTGTTAATGCGCGCGTCGACGGCGGAGGCGCAGGGTCTCAAGCCTTTGGCCGTCATCCGGGGTGCCAGTCAGCATGCACACGAGCCCGAGTGGTTTACAACGGCGCCAGTGACTGCAATGAAAAAATTGCTGGAAAAAGTGAGCTGGAGTGCCTCTGACGTGGATTTGTGGGAGGTCAATGAGGCGTTTGCCGTGGTTGCGATGGCGGCTATGAAAGAGCTGGATTTGCCGCACAACAAAGTCAATGTCAACGGTGGTGCCTGTGCCTTAGGGCATCCGTTAGGCGCCTCGGGTGCGCGTATTATTGTGACCCTCTTGGCCGCGCTAGAGCGTCAGGGCGGTCGCAAAGGTATTGCCAGTTTGTGCATTGGCGGGGGCGAGGCCACAGCGATTGCCATTGAGCGCTTAGCGTAACTAGGTAGCAGTAGGTACAAAAAAGGGCAACGAAAGTTGCCCTTTTTTGTGGCTGACGGAATGCCTTAAATTAATCGATGTACTCGACTATTTTCACCACTTTTTGAACCCCGCCCGTATTGCGCGCTATTTCTGCAGCTCGGTTTGCCTCGCTACGGGTGAGTAATCCCATCAAATAGACCACCCCCGATTCGCTCACAATTTTCACGCGGCCGCTGTCTAAGTTCATATCCGCGATCATCTTAGTTTTGACTTTAGAGGTTAGCCAGGTATCACTGGTAGCAGTGAGCAAGGAGGCATTACCGCGAATACTCAATTCATTGTGCACTTCGCGCACCCGGTGAATCTTGCGCACCTCGCTCTCGGCCAGGGCTTTCATGTCTTCGGCTTGAACTTGGCCGGTGATAAGCACAATGCCGTTAAAACTGGTAACGGAAATATTGGCATTCTCTAACAGTGGTGACGCCTTGCGGAGATTCACCAGGGCGGCCACTTCAATTTTTTCATCGTCCAATGCCGCACCCAACGTGCGCACGCTGCGGTCTTGGGCGACGGGTTCTTCAGAAGCGACACCCACCACATGGCTGCAGCCGGTGGTAAATGCCATGATAAATACAGAAAACAGTAATAGCGCAGAGTAACGCATTAGGCGTGACCTCCAAAAAGTTGTCGATCGATCAAATCACATAAACAAAAAACGCTCAGTAAGTGCACCTCTTGTATGCGCGAAGGGGTTTCAGCAGGTACGCGGAGCTCTAGATCATGCGCGTCCAGAATGGCTGCGGTATCGCCGACATTCTGCCCGGTAAAGGCGAGCACCGTGATTTCTTTATCGTGTGCGGCGCTCACGGCCTGCACCAAGTTGCTGCTGTTGCCGCCCGCCGCGAATACTACCAATATGTCCCCTGCGTTGCCCAGTGCCCGAATTTGTTTTGCGTAAACTTCGTTGTAACTGTGTTCATTGGCCACGGCGCTAATGACTGTAGCGTCACAGCCTAGCGTCATGGCAGGTAAGCTGGGGCGCTCCTGTTCAAAGCGATTAACCAGACAGGCCGTTAATATTTGGGCGTTAGCGTGAGCTAATCCATTGCCGCACACCAGCAATTTTCGCTCTTGCAGCAAGGCGTTTACGATCATTTGGCTGGCATCGGCGAGTAGAGGCGCAAAAAGCTCGCCCGCGTTCATCGTGGCTTCAATACTTTCGTGAAACAGTTGAATAACGCGCTGTTCCATAACCTGGGGGATTCCTCTGTAAAAGTGCAGTGCCTTTGTGGCGCTAAAAATGCGTTTACCTGGGGCGTTGAAGCCGCGGCTAAACTTGGCTAGTTAAAGGCCGCTTTGATCCATTCTGGTGCTTGCTGTAAGTCGGCAAAGGCAACGACGTCAAAACGGCAAGGCGTGTTTTGCCGATGGCTATGTTGATGTAGAAAGTGCTGTGCCGCCAGTTGCACTTTTTGTTGCTTGCCGGCGGTCACCGACTCCAGTGAGCTGGCAAACTGTTTGTTGGTGCGCAACCGCACTTCGACAAAAACGGTGGTACCCTGGTGGTCCATAACTAGATCAATTTCTCCACCGCGCACGCGAAAGTTTTTTTCCAGCAGCGTTAAACCCTGCCGCTCAAGGAAATCCGCCGCCTTGGTTTCGGCGGCGTCGCCCCGACTAACTACCACTGACTTCTGCGTCATTGGTTATTACCATCGGCAGCGGTGTGGCCAGACCCCGGCGGATAAACGCCCACATCTGTTCGCGCTCAATGTGTCCTTCTGGGGTCAGCTTCAAATTACCTGTGGCGCCAAAGATTTGAGCGTTGGGAATTTCCCGCAACTGTCGCAGCCGTGGATACAGGTGGTAGGCGTCAACGCCCATAGCGTAGAGGCGATTAAAGGCAGGGTCCGTGGAAAACCGCTCGATACTTTTCTTCTCTTCACTTTGTTCGTCGAACAGCCAGGGCAGGGTGCTAAACCGAATGCCATTGAGATCGCTATCGAGCTTGGCGTCTGGCTCGCCAGTATAGATGTGGCTGGTGGCGAATACGGGGATATTACTGGCCTGGTGGAACTTCAAGGTAGGCTTGATTTGTCGCGCCTGATTGGGCAGTGCGGTGACAAATATCATGTCTATGTCTTGCCGCCGGCGCGGCTCAAATTCCATGGCGCGGCCCAATATATTGCGCACATTGGCGGCACGACGGTTGCTTTGATCGATGAGCAGTCCGCGTTGAATCACCTTTGAGTAATCGGCTTTGCCGGTAAATTTGGCGTAGTCTACCACTGTGCCGCCCAGGGCCTGCCACTCGCTGATAAACGCCAGCGCTGCGCGGTCTGCCCAGCTGGCCTCTACCGCAATGACCATTGCCAGGCGATGACCCTCGAGCCAAGCGCGTCGCGCGGCCTGCTTGGCTTCGTCTTCTGCGGCCAAGCCAAACTGTACGAGGTTGTTGGGGGGCAGCAAGCCGGTGGGCTGTTCGATGCGGTTCAGCGCCAGTGTGGGTACGGGCAGTGCGGGAAGTAGGGCCAGCTCGCTCACTTTATCTTTATCCAGTGGGCCGATGATCATTTCGGCGCCGGCATCCACCGCTTGCTGGTATAAGGTTTGAATGTCGCCAAGGTTGGTGTCGTACAGGGTGACCCGTGCCGCCGGGCTACCCGCTTGCATAGATTGGTAGTGGGCGGCAAAAAAACCGTCGCGTATCGCGCGTCCAGCACGCCCTAGCTTGCCGCTCACTGGCAGCAGCAGCGCGACGTGTCGAGGTTTTTCGGCTATCAATTTTTGCAGGAGCTGTAGGTCTCTGGGCAGGCGGCTGGCGGCGGGGTGGCCGGGCCAGCGCATGAGCCAGTCGTCGACGCCGCGCAATTGTGATTCCAGTTGATGTTGATTGTTTTTAGACAGCGCAGCCAACTGGTACCAGCCCTGCTGCTCGCGATCTGGGTTGGTGCGGGCGAGTGTCTGGAGCTGTTCCCAGGGTTGCCCCATCAGTGTCTGCCAGAGTTTGTCTTGATTCTCTGCTCGGCGCTCGGGGCTTAAGTTGGCGTGCTCCAGTGCAATAAACTCCTGCACGGCCAGCTCAGTTTCACCAAGTTTGGCCATCAGTTCGGCCCGCCGGCTGCGCAGGTCGATATAGTCGTCTTTCGGCATCAGTTCCCATTGGCTGGTGAGCAGCGGGTTCATCAGGATGGATTGCGCCTGAAAATAGGCCTCTTGCTCCAATGCCAAATCGCTGTAAAGCCGGGTGTAGGCCCAAAGGTCTGAGGGCTCCAGGGCTTCTGGGTCGATGGAGCCCAGTAAATTGCGAGCCCAGTCTTTGTCGTCCAGTTGGCTTAGCTGCTCTGCCGAGCGCAGCAGCAACTGCTCTTTGCGGGGCGAGCTGGCTACACGGGCTTCCAGCAACAGCGCTTGGACAGTCTCAAGGGAATAGGTCGGTAGTGCTTGGGCGGGCTCTGCATCCGTTTTCTTGGTGGGCGCACTACAGGCGGCCAGCCATAGGCACAGGCCGGCGAGCGCGCACCTGGGCAGCCAGCCCACGCTGTTCAGAGAGATGTTATGTATCATGCTATGATCCGGTTCCTACCTATTGTTGCCAAGCCATTGTCCATGAATGAACCCGCTTTATATGTCGTCGCCACGCCCATTGGGAATTTGGGCGATATGGTACCGCGAGCCGTTGAGGCTCTTCAAACGGTGGACGTAATAGCCGCTGAGGATACACGTCATAGCGCCAAGCTGCTGGAACATTTTCACATCAAAACCCCCCTGGTGGCCTATCACGACCACTCGGACGCGCAGCGTACCGCCCAGTTGGTGGCGCGCATTCAGGGCGGCGAGCGGGTGGCGTTAATCAGCGATGCGGGCACGCCGCTGGTATCTGACCCAGGCTATCAGCTGGTGGCGGCGGCGCGGGCGGCGGGTGTGCGGGTAGTGCCAGTGCCGGGTGCCTGCGCGGTGATCGCCGCGCTCTCGGCCTCGGGCTTGCCCTCAGACCGCTTCAGTTTTGAAGGGTTTTTGCCTGCCAAACAGGTGGCGCGCAGCAAGCGCTTGGCCGAGCTGGCTTCCGAGACGCAAACCTTGATCTTTTATGAGGCGCCCCACAGGATTTTGGCGACACTCACCGATCTGGTTGACGCGATGGGTGCCGACAGGCCCGTGGTGGTCGCGCGCGAGCTGACCAAAACCTTTGAAACTTTTTTGTCCGGAAGTGCCCGAGAAGTACTGCGTCAGGTAGCAGAAGACAGCAATCAACAGCGCGGGGAAATTGTGCTGTTGGTCAGAGGGGCGCCCGCTGCACCGGCGGTGGCGATAGATGGCGAGGCGCAGCGCATTATGGCATTGCTGGCAGCCGAGCTTCCGCCCAAGCGCGCGAGTGCATTGGCCGAGCAAATTACCGGCGTTAAGAAAAAAGTGCTGTACCAATGGTATGTGGCGCAATCCCAATAGACCTTGTACCTAACCAGTTTCTTAGGGATCGGTGAGTATACGCAAGCTACCGGGTAGTGCCCTAATCCGCATTGGCAGAGGGCGCCGGGGCTTGGGTGATTTGCAACCATCGAAGTGATTCGAGGACCACTCCCACTCGACGAACTCCGCACCGGGCCAATGGTACGGCGGCGCCCTGGTAGGAAAGTGATGTTAGGGTTAGTGGTGAATAAAAAAAGCCCACGGAGTGGGCTTTTAATGGCAAGGTTGCGCTAGAAGCTGTAGCTCCCTTTTAGGTAAAAGATGCGCCCGCGCGGGTCGTGGTGTTTGGGGTCGTAGCTGAAGTTGGCTCCGTCCACCACAAAGGGCGGTTGCGCATCAAATAAGTTGATGGCACCCAAGCTGAGTGTCGCCGTGGCATCGGTTAGCGCCAACGTATACTGGTACTGCACATCAAAGGGCGCGAAACTGTCGATGGTGTCGTCGTCATTTTTGTAGCTGGAGGTATAGTTCACCCTCGCGTAAACGCTGTGTGCCTGGCTTTGCCAGTGCGCCGATAGATTGCCCTTGGTTTTTGGCATAGAGCGGGCAAAATTACCCCGGTTGAATTGGCCCGACACATCGGTCATCACACCGTTGAGCGGAATCTCGTACTCCAGGTAGTGTGACAGACCTAAGCCCAGGGTTAGCTGGCTGTCGTCCCAGCTGAAGTTATAACTGGTTTCCGCATCGATGCCACTGGCGTTAATCGTGGCGGCGTTGAAATAGTTAGTGGAAATCCCGCCCAGTTCACTGTTGGGATCATTGGGGTCTAGTCGCTCAATGTCCGGGCCGTCCGGGTCGGCGAGCAGTTTGCCTTGAGCGTCTTCAATGGTGATGACGTCTTCATAATCCACACGCCAGTAGTCCAGGCGCGCATCCAGGGCATCGCCCACCCAAACAACACCCAGGTTGTAGTTGGTGGCCTGCTCTGGCTTTAGGTCTGTACTGCCCGTGGTGGCGCGACGAATGAACAGTGAGCCGCCCTTGGGGATAGGTTGGCCGTTGCTATCGAGCACCAGCTCTCCGTCGGGCGACACTTCATAATCCTGTACGTTTAACGTGCTGACTGTGTCGGCGTAGTACTGCGAGAGCGACGGTTCGCGGAACGATGTACTGGCAGAGGCGCGCAGCATCAACTTGTCGGTAGCCTGATAAAGTACAGCCAGTTTCGGGTTAAGGCTACTGTCTTGGCTGAGTTGCTCATAGCGCAGCGCGGCATTGACGGTGAGTGCGTCCGATACAGGCACTTCAATTTCGGTAAATAGCGCGCTGACGCTGCGCGCCTCGTCCACTTCGTTAACGCCGCCAAGGAAAATGAAATCGGCGCGCGAATTTATACCTGTGTCGGGGTCGGGGCGAATGGTGCTCGCTTCGTTGGGATCAACCTGGTAGCTCTCGCGGCGCGCGTGTGCGCCAACGGCCATATTGATCGCACCAGCGCGGGTTTCGGCTATTTCGCCGTTAAACACGGCATCGAACGTCAACAGCGATGTTTCGGTGGTCGAGCCGAAAGACGTTTTGAGCCAGTCGAGTATTTCTGGGCTGTTAGCCGTTGGGTCGAAGGGGTTCAGGTATTGATCGCCGGTGGCACCGCCGGTACCGGCCAAGCCTGCGTTGATGCGCTCAATCGACATCTCGGGCTGCACAATAGTGTAGGCATTCTGGCTGTAAGACAGTGATGTAAGCCAGTCCCAACCATTGTTGAAACCTCCGTTTAGACTCATTTCCACGCGCGCTGTTTCGTTGTCGCGCGGTGCTGCCGGCGATTGTGCTGGGTCCAGGGTGGGGTTGATGCGACCCAGGTAGGTGACCGGTGTGCCAAAAGGATTGTCGGGGTGATCTGCGGCAATAGTGGGGAACGTCAGGATCGGATAGGCCGGCACAGTGTAGTTATCGATAATGCGATAGTTGCTGTAAAAGCCCTGGACCTTGCCCTCGATAT
The DNA here is from genome assembly GCF_058345725.1 of Simiduia sp. Lineage (NCBI taxonomy): Bacteria > Pseudomonadati > Pseudomonadota > Gammaproteobacteria > Cellvibrionales > Cellvibrionaceae > Simiduia > Simiduia sp. The sequence continues at coordinate 11,051 of NZ_JBTUOC010000054.1, forward strand.
TGTCGGCGAAGTTGTGGGTGATGCTGGTGTAATACTGTTCGCGCTCCTCTTCGTTGACGATGTTGTAGTGCAGGCCGTAAGCAAAGCCGCAGCGATTGCCATTGTCGCCGCGGTCAATGACCACGCCATTTATTTCGCCCTCGCACTTGGGGTTGCCAACATTTTCGCCAGCGCTGTAGGTGCCGGCCCAGTCGCCCGCAGGCACGACCACGTCTTCGGACATGACAAAGCTTGTACCCAGGCTGCTTACTGCGGCGCCCACCAGCTCTGGGCGCTTGCGGGCGTTGAGGTTGGAGCGGCGCAGTGCCGATGCTGCAAATACCATATGGGTATCGCCGCTGGCAAAGCCGGCCATGACGCTCAGGTTTTTGTCAGTCTGGCTGTCCTGTGCGGTGCTCTGCCAGGAGCCGTCGAGCTTGATGCCTTCAAAGTCATCGCGAGTGACAAAATTGACAACACCGGCCACGGCATCTGAGCCATAGGCTGCGGCAGCGCCCTCCTTCAAGACATCTATGCGCTCGACGGCAATGGCGGGAATTGACGCCGTATCCACAAAAGTGCTGCCATCCTGGGCTTTGGCGCCGCTGATAGTCTGGCGCTTGCCATTAATCAGTACCAGGGTGGAAGACAGCCCCAGGCCGCGCAGGTTGACATTCGAGGTGCCCTGAGAATAGAAACTGGTAAAGGTGTCTGGTCGGTTTTCGGCACCGCTGTTTACAGACAGCATATTGATCATATCGGTGACATCGGTGGCGCCGGCGTACTGCATCTCATCGGCGTTTATGACCGAGACGGGATTGGCTGCAGCAGTATCAGTTGTACTGATGTAGGAGCCCAATACCTGGACTTCCTCTATGCTTTGGTGATCCTGGGCTTGTAACCAGGGGCTGCAGCAGGCCAGTGCGACGGCCAGTGCCAAAGGGTGTGGGTTATTCGCTCTCATTGATTGCACCTCTATTATTGTCATTTATGGATAGTAGGCTTAGCGGTAGCTCAATTAGCTGTACACTTGTGCAGTTAATTGGGGCGAGGCCAGTGTAGGCGATCGGCGCGCTGAAATATCTGCGACTTAGGTCGCACGACGTTAGTCGGATGCCTGGGGGAGATCGCATAAATAGTGCTGTTGTACAGGCCGAAAGGATTGGGAGTAACGCTGTCTCATCGGTCTGTGCGAGCGCGCTTTCGACACACAGCGAGCGCAGCGACAGCCATTCAGTGCGAACTTGGTCCCGTGTTTTGGGTCTGATCGGAGTCACGGCACCTAAAAGCAAAGGTGCGTCAATAGAGGAAGCAGTAATGGATCGTAGGAAATCGGGTAAGCGTAAGCACCTATTTAACAGTGCCGCAGACGACGTGCAGCACGCGCGGGAAATGGATCAAGAGGCTCAGACCCACCCGCTTCTCCAGGCGCCGGCCTATCGCCTGGCATTTGCCGACGAAGACTTTCTGCTCAGCGAAGAAATGCGCGCCGTGCGCCTGATGCTGGAGCTCAGTAAACCGGAATCTGAATTGCGCGCCAATGGTATTCAACAAACCATTGTGATGTTTGGCAGTGCGCGTACGCAAGACAGTCAGGCGGCTGCCGCGCAACTGGCCGTTTTGCCGGATACCGAAGCTGGACGCCGCAAGCGCCGGGCGCTGGAAAAGGGCGCGGCCTACTACGAAGAAGCGCGCAAGCTGGCGGGGCTCATTGCGCGCGAGTCGCCGGCGAGTCAATACGGTGAGATGCACGTTATAACTGGCGGTGGGCCCGGAGTGATGGAGGCAGCCAACCGCGGTGCCATGGAGCAGGGGGCAAAATCCATCGGATTAAATATTGTATTGCCGCACGAGCAGTACCCTAACCCCTACATTACCCCGGAGCTATGCTTTCGCTTTCATTATTTCGCCATGCGCAAGATGCACTTTCTTATGCGCGCTAAGGCGCTGGTGGTTTTTCCGGGTGGATTTGGCACCTTGGATGAATTGTTTGAAACCTTAACGCTTGTGCAAACCCAAAAAATTAAGCCCCTGCCCATTTTGATTTTCGGTAAGGAGTACTGGTCGCGCTTAATCAATTTCGAGCTAATGGTCGAAGATGGCATGATCAGCCCGGAGGATATTCACTTGTTTCGCTATGTGGATACGGCCGAAGAGGCCTGGGCGCTGATTCAATCTGGTCTGGAAGAGCTGATGAGCTAATCGCTGAGGCGAGGAGAATCAAAAAAGGAGAGCGGGGCTCTCCTTTTTTTTCGTGGGTGATCTCGCCGCTAAAAGCGCAGCGTACCCTGCAGGGCCAGACTGCGCGGACGATCGTAGAAACTGTAGTAGGCCGTGCCTGTGCCGCCGGTGAGTGTTGTTGAAACCGGTAGCTGGTTGCCAAAGGTGGCCACTTTTTCATCCGTGAGGTTTTTACCCACCAACGCCAGTTCCCATTGGCCATCTTGCGCGCCCAAGGCAAAACGCAAATTCAACTTGGCAAAGGCGTCCTGCTCGAGATTGGGATCAAGGGTGGGCGAAACAAAATAGCTGTCGCTAAAGTTAATGTCGCCGGTAATGCGCCACTCCAGGTCGTCGCCCCAGGTGCGGCTGTAATCGGCAGACAAGGTGCCCTGGAATTCCGGTGCAAATTCCCGAGTTTTACCGGACAAATCACACAGGCCAGGGTACTCTGCACTGTCGCTTGGCTTGCCAAAGTAGCACTGGCTGTTGGGGAACTTGTCAAAGGTAAAGTCCAGCAAACCCAAGGAACCACTCAGCGTCAGGCCCGGCGCCACTAGCCAGCGGCCGTCTAACTCCAGCCCCTGGGTTGTGGCTTCACCGGCGTTGGTGACATTAAAGCCGAGTACGCCGTCAAACTGGCTGGTTTGCAGGTCTGTGTACTCGGTGCGGAACAGTGCAATGTTTAGCTCAGCTGCGCCGCCGGCGAGGGTCATTTTTGTGCCGAGTTCCAAACTTGAGGCTTTCTCTTCTTCATATTCGAATACGCCCGGATCAAAACCGTAAGGATCTTTTACCGTTTGGACAATCACCAGCGGCGATTGGTTGGCGATGATGTTCACGCCGTAAGTTGGATCTGGGTGCGCATTTGAGCGCACATCAAAGCCGCCCGATTTAAAGCCCTCCGTATAAGTGGCGTAAATCATAGCGTCGTCTGTGGCATCCCACTGCAGGGTGACTAAGGGGGTAAAGGCGCCCTCAGACCGATCGTCTTTTATTTCGGGGTAAGGCTCGATCAGGAAGGCGGTGTATACCGTGTTGAGCAAAAGGTCGGAGCTGCCAACATCGACACCCAGCGAGTTGGTGTGGTGTTGGGTGCGAGTGGCTTCCTTATTTTCGCTGGTGTATCGCCCGCCAACCGTTAAGCGCCATTCCGTATTGATATTCCAGGTGGCCTGCGCAAAACCTGCCCACAAGGTGGAGTCCTGGGTAAAGTCGCGTTGGGAGGCAGTGCCGGGTAATAGTGAAGATAGGCCGGCGAGCAGGCTGTTGGTGGGCACGCGAATAGCGTCGTCGAAGGTCATTTCGCTTGACTGGTAAAACAGACCGCCAATGTAATCAATGGTTTCGCCCTGGGGCGAGGCAATGCGAATTTCCTGGCTGAACTGGCTGAAGTCTTCCCGGCTGTCTGCGGTAAAGATATTTGCGCCGGTAAAGTCGCAGTCGCATACCTCTTCATAGTCGTAGGCGTTGTAGCCGGTGACAGCGGTTAGGGTGTAGTCGCCCAGTGCGTAGTCGATCGTGAGGGTGGCATTTTGGGTATTATTTTCAGAAATATCGCCATTGGATTGGCGTTTAAAATCTTGGGTTGTATCCAGTACGTAGCTACCCCCCGTAGCCGCAAATAGGGCATCGGCGTAGGCGATGCCGCCACTGGGTAGTACTGTGGGCTTCACGGGTTCTAGAAATCGCCCTTTAGTGTCAAAAGACCCGCTTTCCACTTTGAGATTCATACTGAGATTGTCGGTGGCATCCCAGCTCAATTGCCCGCGCAGCACGCGCTCTTCTTCGGCGGATTCATCGCGATTTAGCGTGGTGTTCTCGTAGTAGCCATCGATGTCTCGCCCCAAAATTGAGAGGCGGCCGCGCAGGGTGTCGGTCAGCGGCCCAGATAGCACTATGCGCAGATCTTTCTCGCCGTGGCTGGGTTCGTAAAGGGCGGTGACTTGGCCCTCGAACTCTTCGGTGGGCTTGGCGGTTACCATGCTGATGGCACCGGCAATGGAATTCTTACCAAACAGAATACTCTGTGGGCCGCGTAGGACTTCAACGCGCTCTAAATCCATAAAGGGCGCCCTGGCCAGTTGCGAGCGGCCGTAGTAAACGCCGTCCACATACTGCCCAACGGATTGCTCAAAACCCTGGTTAATGCCAGAGCTAATACCCCGGATGGCGATAATGGTGCCAATGCCCGTTTGGTTCATGGTGAGGTTGGGCACGTAGGCGGTCATACCCTCTAGATTGGTGATGCCGGCTTCGTCCATCTTGGCGCCGGAAACGGCATTGACGGAGATAGGGACATCCTGCAGTTTCTCCACGCGTTTTTGCGCGGTGACTACCACTTCTTCCAGGACTAAATCAAAGTCTTGCGACCAGGCGGGATTGCACAGGGTGCTACCAATGGCGAGGGGTAACAGGCATTTCAGCGGTTTGATCATCTACGGCTCCAAAACTTCATTATTGTAATTAGTGCGGTTTCGCTAATGTCCGAGCGCAGGCACGGCTAATGCGCGGCGCCTAGGAAAGTATGCAGCGAAGCAGCGCGCTTTGCTACACACCTTAGAACTAAAACATAGCTTACTTTTTGAGCAGTTGCGGGGTGGTCTGCAAATACCGGTTGAAACTCGCTGCAGCCTTGATTATTGTTGCGCTGAGCCAGCCAGACAGTCGCTCCCGCAAGGGGGAGGAAAGTCCGGGCTCCACAGGGTAGAGTGCCAGGTAACACCTGGGGGGCGCGAGCCTACGGAAAGTGCAGCAGAAAATATACCGCCTAAGCGCTTCGGCGCCGGTAAGGTTGAAATGGTGCGGTAAGAGCGCACCGCGCAGCTGGCAACAGTCTGTGGCAAGGTAAACCCCACTCGGAGCAAGACCAAATAGGCCTTCTATGGTGCGACCCGCACTGAAGGCGGGTAGGTTGCTTGAGGCAGATGGTGACATCTGTCCCAGATGAATGACTGTCCACGACAGAACCCGGCTTATCGGCTGGCTCAATTCTTTCAGTGCGGTGGGGAAAGGCCCGTCGCACTCCGCAAATGGTTATATCCCTGTTGTTATTTAGCCCTATTAGTTCTCAAACTTAAAGTATCACTTTAAGTTTGGCTTCTATGTGCTTGTAATTTGTGATCTTCCTAGTCTGCTACTGTTCCGCTTTCTGAATTTTAACTGCGAGTTCCACTCTAAATTACTGATTTTGCAGGCAAGTTCGCGTCAGTTCTCTTGACTTTAAAGGGCGCGGATTTATAGTGTGTGAATGTGGTAAAAAGTGGGTAAAAGTGGAATTTAGTGGTATGAGCAATAGGGCGAGTGGGAAATAGTGTTTCTCGGCAGTCATTCCATCAGCATGGACGCCAAAGGGCGTCTGGCGATACCGGCGCGTATTCGCGAGTCGTTGATGGAGCTGTGTGCCGGCAAGTTAGTGATCACTGCGCACACCGAAGAGCGCTGCCTGCTGGTGTATCCGGAGCCTCAGTGGCTTGAAATTCTTCCCAAAATAGAAGCACTGCCCAGTTTTAATAAAGTTGCCCGCAGAACGCAGCGGCTGTTAATCGGCTATGCCACGCCGCTGGAAGTGGACGGCAATGGTCGTATCTTGTTGCCGCCGACACTGCGCGACTATGCCCAGCTGGATAAGAAATTGATGTTAATTGGCCAGGGTAAGAAGTTGGAACTCTGGAGTGAAGCGAGCTGGGCCACCTGGCTGGACAACGATGACGACGACGGTGAGATGCCAGATGAAATGCAATCCTTGTCCCTGTAGCTGGGTGCCAACTTGAGCGCTCATTACACGGTGTTATTGCACGAGGCGGTAGATGCACTGGTGTCTGCACCCGATGGCATCTATGTGGATGGCACCTTTGGTCGCGGTGGTCACAGCCGCGCCGTGCTGGCCCGCCTAAACGATGCCGGGCGACTTGTGGGGATTGATAAAGACCCACAGGCGATCGCCGAGGCCAACACGCTGGCGGCTGCGGATGCGCGCTTTGCCATTCAGCACGGTTCTTTTGCCGACTTGTTGACCTGGGTGGCGCCCGGCTCCGTGGACGGCGTATTGCTGGACCTGGGTGTCTCGTCGCCCCAGCTGGATCAGGCGGAACGCGGTTTTAGTTTTATGCAGGACGGGCCGCTGGATATGCGAATGGATACCACCCGGGGTCAGAGTGCGGCCCAGTGGCTGGCGAACGCAGATGCCGAGGATATCGCCTTTGTATTAAAGGAATTTGGCGAAGAGCGTTTTGCCAAGCGGATGGCTGCGGCCATCGTGCGCGAGCGCGAACTTGCACCTATTACCACCACGGGCCGACTGTCAAAAATTATTACCGAGGCAAATCCGGCCTGGGAAAAAGGCAAGCACCCGGCTACGCGCGCCTTTCAAGGTATTCGCATATTTATCAATAGCGAGTTGGAGGATCTTGAGCGGGTATTAACTGCTGCACTCGAAGCGCTAAAGGTCGGTGGTCGCTTGGTGGTCATTAGCTTCCACTCCCTGGAAGATCGTTTAGTGAAGCGCTTTATTCGCAATCACGAACGGGGCCAGCAGCTACCTAAAGGTCTACCGGTCATGGATAAAGATTTGAACAAAAGACTGAAGAGTCTGGGTAAGGCTATCAAAGCCAGCCCGCAAGAGCTGGCAGAGAACCAGCGATCGCGCAGCGCTGTTATGCGGTGCGCAGAAAAGCTGGCCTAAGTGCCGGCAACTATTGAGCTAACACAATAAAACAGGGGCAAAGAGTGCAAAATACGCTTGCAGTCAAGTCGCAGCCCAGCGCCACACTACTGATTACGACGGTGGTTTTGTGGGTGCTGGTGGCTGCGTCTGCGCTTTTGGTGGTTAATACCACTCATGGCGCCCGGCTGTCGTATTTTCAGCTGGAGTCTTTGCGCCGGGAAGCTGCAGAGCTGGAGGTGCAGCGCGGTCAGTATTTGTTAGAGCAAAGTACCTGGGCGGCGTACAGCCGCGTTGAGAAGCTGGCTCAACAAAAATTGAACATGCGCGTGCCAGAGCCTGCTGAAATTGTGATGGTGGCGCCGTGAAAAAGCTGGCTAAACCCTTTCAGTTGGCGCCCTGGCGTTTTTACTTTGCCATAGTAGTCTTAGTGGCGTTGGTGCTCTCTATGGTGTGGCATCTCGCACGCGTGCAAGTCATGCCCGGTGAAGAAAAGGGCTTTGAGTTTTTGCAGCACCAGGGCGAGGCACGCACTGTGCGCGAGGAGCGCATTGCCGCCTATCGCGGCGTGATTACCGATCGCAATGGCGAGCCATTGGCCGTCAGTACGCCGGTAAAGTCACTTTGGTTAAACCCTCAACTAATTGCAGAAAATGAGATTCCTCGCCTGGCAGGCGCCTTGGGTATTAGCGCGGCGGACTTGGCGAAGCGCATTAGTGCCAACGCGGGGCGCGAGTTTATTTATTTGAAGCGTCATTTGCCGCCGCAGGATGCCGATGCCGTGTTGGCGCTCGATATTACCGGTGTCAGTGCCGAGCTCGAATACCGCCGTTACTACCCGGCCGCCGAGGTAACTGCGCACCTGGTGGGTTTTACCAATGTCGATGAGCGCGGCCAGGAAGGGCTGGAATTGGCGTATGACCAGTGGCTAACCGGCACGCCCGGTGCCAAACAAGTACAGCGGGATTTGCGCGGACGAAATATTAAAGAGTTGCAGTTGTTGCGTGCCGCTGAGCCGGGCAATGATTTGGCGTTGAGCATAGATCTGCGCTTACAGTATCTGGCGTACCGCGAACTGAAGGCCGCGGTGCAGGCGCATCAGGCGCGCGGCGGGTCGATAGTGGTTGTGGATGTGGCCAGTGGCGAAGTATTGGCGATGGCAAACCAGCCCAGCTACAACCCCAATGATCGCACTAACCTCAAGCCTGCCGCCATGCGCAATCGCGCAATGATCGACCAGTTTGAACCGGGCTCGACGGTAAAGCCCTTAACGGTAATGGCCGCCCTTGAGGCAGGTTACGTGCAAGCTCACACGCCCATTGAGACGGCGCCTGGTTACATTCGCGTGGGCAAAAAAACCTTACTAGACCCTGTTAATTACGGGTTGATAGACGTGACTAAAATTATCACCAAGTCGAGCCAGGTAGGCTTGACCAAGGTGGCGTTAAAAATGGAGCCACAGGAAATTCGCAATATGTATGTGCGCCTGGGCTTCGGTAAAACCTCTGAGTCCGGTTTCCCCGGTGAAAGTGCGGGGCAATTGCCAAATCACCGTCGCTGGCAGCCCATCGTGCAAGCCAACTATGCCTTTGGCTACGGCTTAACGGTAACCGCCGTGCAGTTGGCCCAGGCCTACGCAGTTGTGGCCGGTGGTGGCGTGTTGCGCCCTGTGTCGCTGCTGAAAGCCGATACGCGCACCGAGGGCGAACAGGTAATTGCTCGCCCCTTTACCCGGCAGCTCATTGACATGTTAAAGACTGTGGTTGAGCCGGGCGGCACAGCCACGCGCGCCAAGCTCGATAGTTACACCGTAGCGGGCAAGACGGGTACCGCACACAAAGTTGGGCCAAACGGTTACGAAGCTAGCCGATATCGCTCATTGTTTGCTGGCATGGCGCCAGCCAATGATCCCCGCTTGGCCATCGTGGTGGTGATTGACGAGCCGGGCGCTGGCAAATATTTTGGCGGCGATGTGGCCGCGCCTGTTTTTGCGCGGGTTACAGAGGGTGCGCTGCGTATGTTGCAAGTGCCGCCAGAGGCAAAAGCCCTGGTGGCAGCGCGCGGAGGGTCGCGGTGATGGTCACTAGGTCGCTGCCGTTGCGCTTGCTATTGCCAGAGATTCAATGGCCAATGGAATGGGCAGACAAACACGTTGCCGGCTTGAGTTTAGACAGCCGCAGAGTGCGTGCAGGCGATTTGTTTTTTGCCCTTGACGGTGTCCAGCACAAGGGGCGCGATTTTCTCTCGCAGGCGTTTACAGCGGGCGCCTTGCTTGCCTTGGTGGAGGGTGACAGCTTCGAGGTGTCGCTCGCGGCAACTGGCGGTCCGGTGGTACAGCTGCCGTCGTTAAAGCAAAAGATGAGTGAAGTGGCGGCGCGCTTTTACGGTATGCCGGCACAAGCTATGCACATTGCGGGGATCACCGGCACCAATGGCAAGACCACCTGTTCGCAATTGTTGGCCCGGCTTTATCACGCGCTTGGCGAGCGCAGTGGGGTGTTGGGCACCCTGGGCTATGGCGCCATTGGACAGGCTTTAATCGATACGGGCATGACGACGCCAGACGCCATCAGTGTGCAGCGAATATTGTGCGATTTACACGAGCAGCAGGTGCGCCATCTGGCAATGGAGGTGTCCTCCCATTCGCTGTCACAGGGGCGGGTGGCGGCGGTGCCTATTCGCACTGCGATTTTTACCAACTTAACGCGCGATCACTTGGACTACCACGGCACCATGGCTGCCTATGGCGACGCCAAGTTGCAACTGTTCAAGCACCTGGGCCTGCAGCAATGTGTCGTGAATTACGACGATGAGTTTTGCGCGCGCATTGTGGCGAGCGTGCCCAAATCTGTGGCGCTCTACACCTACAGCCTCGTCAATAGTCAGGCCGACGTCTACACCACGCAAGTTCAGTATTTAGAGTCGGGTATTCAAGCGGAGTTAGTGACGCCCTGGGGACGTGGCGAGCTGCGAGTAGGTCTGCTGGGCGAATTTAACTTAGCAAATCTGTTGGCGGTGGTTGCAGCGGCCTGTGCGGAAGGTTTTACGTTGGCAGAAGTGCTGGCGGCGGCGGCAACATTTGAGCCGGTGGCTGGCCGCATGGAACGGATACCCAGCGCGACAGACATTCAAGTTCTGGTGGACTATGCCCACACGCCCGACGCTCTGCGCGCGGTATTGAAGGCCGCGCGTGTGCACTGCTCGGGTCAGCTTTGGTGCGTATTTGGGTGTGGCGGTGATCGCGACAAGGGCAAGCGTCCGCAAATGGCTGAGGTGGCCGAACAGCTCGCAGACAACTGTGTAGTTACCAGTGATAACCCGCGTACCGAGCCTCCTGAAACAATATTGGAAGACATAATGCACGGCTTTAAAATGCCGGAACGGGTACAGAAAATAGTTGACCGCAGCCAAGCGATTCAATTGGCGGTGCGCCAAGCAAAGGCGGGCGATCTGCTGGTCATTGCCGGTAAAGGGCACGAAAATTACCAGATCATTGGCACCGAAAAAATTGACTTCTGCGATAAATCCCACGCACTGACAGCGTTGGCGCAACGCGCGGAGGCTGCCCAATGATGCCATTAACGGTCGAGCAGCTAGTGCAGCGCTACGGCGGTCGCCACTTGGGTGATGGGCACCTCAGTCTGGGTGAAATATGCACCGATAGCCGCAAGGTTCAAGCGGGGCAAACTTTTATTGCGCTTGTGGGCGAAAAGCACGATGCCCATACCTTTGTTGCCGACATTCTGCCCAAGCAGCCTGGCTTGTTGGTGTTACAAGAGAGTTGGGTTGCGGCGAATACTTCACTGCTAGCTCATCACACAGTGTGGGTCGTGCAAGACACTCTGGTGGCGCTAACGGACATCGCCAAAGCCGTTCGCCAGTTGTTCGATGGGCCAGTGGTCGGCATTACCGGTAGCAGCGGCAAAACAACAGTGAAAGAAATGCTCGCCGCTATTGCTCGCCAATCACTGGGTGAGCAGGCCGTGCTAGCGACGCAAGGTAATTTAAATAACCACATTGGTGTGCCCCTAACGCTTGCGAAGCTAACACCCACACACCGCTTCGCCATTATTGAAATGGGTGCAAGTGGTCCTGGTGAAATCGCACATCTCGCGGCAACGGCGAGGCCCACAGTCTCGCTCGTCAACAACGTGATGGCAGCGCACGTTGAGGGGTTTGGCAGTGTTGATGGTGTAGCGCAAACAAAATCCGCCATCTACGACGGTTTAGTTAGCAATGGCATTGCCGTGATTAATTTGGATGATCGTTACGCCGATCGCTTTATTGATCAGAATGCCATGCGTGATCGAATAACTTTTGGATTAAGTGCAACTGCCGCGAGTGTCTCCGCCAGCGATATCGTATTAACCGAATCTGGCGCGCGATTTATGTTATCCGCTAGGGGAGAGCAAGTAAGCGTAGCGCTGCCTGTTTCCGGTTTGCACAATGTGGCCAACGGTTTGGCGGCGGCGTGTTGCGCGCTAAGCGCGGGTATATCACTGGCGGATGTCGCTGCAGGGCTTGCGTCTTTTGAGGCGGTAAAGGGTCGCTTCAATGTACTGCGTTTAAATGATTCGCTCACCTTGATCGACGATACCTATAACGCCAACCCAGGAGCCGTTAAAGCTGGCATCGACACCTTAATGCAGTTTGAGGGCGCGCGTTGGCTGGTGTTGGGCGATATGGGCGAGCTGGGCGATGATGCCCAAGCGATGCACGCCGACGTTGGGCACTATGCCCGTCAGGCGGGCTTAGACGGTGTTGCAACCGTGGGTCCGCTCAGCGCCCTGACTGCGAAAAGTTTTGGCCGTGGACACACCTTTGAAAATCACGCTGCTGCGGTAGCGTTTTTACAGCGACACATTGCGAACCAGGTAGGGCGCATAAATATTCTTATAAAAGGGTCGCGCAGTGCACAGATGGAAAAAATTGTGCAGGCCTTGAATGACAACCAGAGGAATGCCTGATGTTATTGTGGCTAGCAGATTATTTACAGCAATATTTTAATGCCTTTGGCGTTGTAAACTACCTGTCAGTGCGCGCAATTCTGGGTGTATTAACGGCGCTGGGTATTTCGCTGTTAGTGGGTCCCTGGATGATACGTCGGCTCAATTATTTGCAGATTGGCCAATCCGTTCGCGATGACGGCCCACAAACACACTTAAGCAAATCGGGTACGCCCACTATGGGGGGCACCTTGATACTGGCCGCCATTTTTACCAGTGCGTTGCTGTGGTCAGATCTCACCAACCGCTATGTGTGGGTGGTGTTGTTGGTCACGCTCGTATTTGGCGCGGTGGGTTGGGTAGATGATTACCGCAAGGTGGTGGAATCCAATTCGAAGGGATTGCCTGCGCGCTGGAAGTATTTCTGGCAGTCCGTGGGTGGCCTAGGTGCCGCCGTCTTTTTATATCAAAGCGCCACTCTGCCCGCTGAAACCCAGCTCTACGTCCCATTTTTTAAAGACGTGGCTATTGCTATGGGGCCCGCATTTATTGTGTTGACGTACCTGGTGGTTGTGGGTTCGAGCAATGCGGTGAATTTAACCGATGGTCTAGATGGCCTGGCCATCATGCCGTCGGTCATGGTGGGTGGCGCCCTAGGGATCATCGCGTATCTTGCCGGTCATGTGGAGTTTGCCAACTACCTCCACATTGCCTACGTTCCCGGTGCCGGTGAATTGGTTGTCTTCTGTGGTGCCTTGGCGGGCGCAGGTCTGGGTTTTCTGTGGTTTAACACATACCCCGCACAGGTATTCATGGGCGATGTGGGTGCGCTGGCACTGGGTGCGGCACTGGGTGTAATAGCCGTGATTATCCGCCATGAGATTGTGTTTTTTATCATGGGCGGTGTGTTTGTCATGGAGACGGTATCGGTCATTTTACAGGTGGGATCGTTCAAGCTTACCGGGCGGCGGATATTTCGCATGGCGCCACTGCACCACCACTTTGAATTAAAAGGATGGCCGGAGCCGCGGGTCATCGTGCGCTTTTGGATTATTACCGTAATGCTGGTGTTGGTCGGATTGGCCACGCTAAAACTTCGTTAATGGATCACTGAATGTTAATCGCGAAGAGTAAAATTACCGCTGTTGTGGGCCTGGGTATAACCGGGTTCTCTGTGGCGCGTTTTTTGAAAGAGCAGGGCAGCCCGTTTGCCTTGTTCGATTCGCGCATGGCGCCCGCTCAGCTAGAGACCTTTAAATCGGAATTTCCCAATGTAGAAATTCATTTGGGGCCGCTGGATGAATCCCTACTGTCAGAATTTGATGAAGTCGTCTTGAGCCCGGGGTTGTCGCTGAAACTGCCGCCCATTCAAGCTGTTCTGGAAAAAGGTGTTGCCGTAATTGGCGATATCGAATTATTTGTTAGACATGCCCGTGCACCCATTGTGGCGATAACCGGCTCAAATGCCAAAAGCACTGTCACCACTCTGGTGGGCGAGATGGCAGCCGACGCTGGCGTAAAAGTAGGCGTCGGCGGCAACTTGGGTACTGCCGCGCTCGATCTTTTGCAGGACGATATCGAACTCTATGTCTTGGAGCTATCCTCCTTTCAACTGGAAACTACGGCGCGGGTGGGCGCTAAAGTGGCCAGTATTTTAAATTTGAGTGATGACCATCAAGATCGTTACGAAAATTTTGCCGCTTATCATGCGGCCAAACAACGAATTTACTACGGCGCCGACAGCGTTGTTGTCAACCGGGATGATCCGCTGACCCGGCCACCGCTGGCGGCCACCATGAAGGTATCGAGCTTTGGCCTGGGCAAGCCAGATTTTAACGAGTTCGGCGTTATGCGCCGTGCAGACGAAGAGTATTTGGCCTTTCAGTTTGAACCACTACTAAAAACCCGTGATTTAAAAATACGTGGGCGTCACAACATGGCCAATGCCTTGGCGGCGCTCGCCATAGGCAAAGCCGCCGGTCTGCCCATCCCCAGTATGCTGCAGACACTGCAGGGATTTACCGGCCTGCCTCATCGGTGTGAGTGGGTGGCAGAAGTGCGCGGCGTGGCTTACATCAACGACTCTAAAGGTACCAATGTGGGTGCCACGCTGGCGGCCATTGAAGGTTTTGCCACAGCCCCCAATGCGTTGGTGTTGATAGCCGGCGGCGATGGCAAGGGTGCGGACTTTAGTCCCTTAAAGGCGGCTTTCGATGCGCATCTACGCGCGCTGGTTGTAATTGGGAAGGATGCCAAGGCCTTGGCTGCTTTGCCGGCAAATCATGTGCAGGTGTGTTTTGCCAGCGATATGTGCGATGCCGTTGCTCAGGCCCACAGTCTCGCGCAATCGGGCGACAGGGTATTGCTGTCGCCGGCCTGTGCGTCGCTCGATATGTTTAGAAATTACGCCGATCGCGGCGAGCAATTTGTTGCCGCCGTAAGGGGGTTGATGGGATGAGCCTTAGCGTCGCCTTGAAACCCTTGCTGGCCGACCACTGGCAGCCGGAGTTGTTGGCGCAATTGCGTCCGGATCTGTTGCGCCTGCTGAGCTCGCGGTTGGTGTTGCTGTGGGCGGCATTGGTAACCTTTGGCGTTATCATGGTGGCATCCTCTTCAGTGGGATTTGCAGATTCGGTGTATGGCGATGGCTGGTATTTTGCCCGTCGACACCTGATTTTTTTATGCATGGGTCTCACGCTCTGTACAGCGGTGGCGTTGATTCCACTGGCGGTGTGGCAAAAGTATGCCTGGGTGCTGCTCGTATTGGCCTTTGTGTTGCTGGCGCTGGTGTTAGTGCCCGGCATTGGCCGTCGCGTGAATGGCAGCCAGCGTTGGTTAGTTTTGGGGCCGCTAACCTTACAGGCGTCGGAAGTCGTGAAATTTTGCGTCATCGTTTTCTTTGCCGCCTATTTTACCAAGCGCGGCCCGGAATTAAGTCGACACAATAAGGGCCTATTGCGGGCATTGTCGGTACTTGCCGTATTTATAGTTATGCTGCTCCTAGAGCCCGACTTTGGCAGCTCGGTGGTGATTGTGGCCACGGTTATGGGCATGTTGTTTTTTACCGGACTGCGCTTGTGGGTCATGCTCGGTTTAATGACGGTCGGGGGCGGGCTCTTTACTGCGGTTGCCTTGTTATCGCCGTACCGTTTGCAGCGGTTGGTAACGTTTTTGGACCCTTGGGCGGATCAATTTAATACGGGCTACCAGCTCACTCAATCGCTCATTGCCTTTGGTAATGGACAATGGTTCGGTCAAGGGTTAGGTAACAGCATTCAAAAGATGCTCTACCTGCCGGAGGCTCATACGGATTTCGTCTTTGCCGTGGTGGCAGAAGAGTTTGGGCTGTTTGGCGGTTTGCTGGTTATTCTGGTTTTTACCGCGTTTATCTTCGAGTTACTGCGACGCTGCAAGAGCCGGATGGCGCACAACGATTGTTTTGCTGCACTGTTGGTGTTTGGTATTGCGGTACTGTTTGCCGTTCAAACATTCATCAACATTGGCGTTGCCTCCGGATTCTTGCCGACCAAGGGGCTTACGTTGCCATTTATCAGCTACGGCGGCAGCAGCCTGTTGTTGTGCTGTGCGTTGATGGGGCTGGTACTACGCGTGGATTGGGAGTCTGAAGTGCAGGTGGTGCGTTCCACCGTAAAAACAGCCAAGCGCAAAGCCACAAAAGTGATGGCTAAGCCTGGTACTAAGCCACAGGAGGCCGTCAATGGTTAAGCCTGTAGCATTGATCATGGCTGGAGGCACCGGTGGTCATGTATTTCCTGCCTTGGCCGTGGCGCAAGAGCTGCAATCGCGCGGTGTGCACGTGCAATGGCTGGGTACTGCACGTGGCATCGAAGCGCGTATTGTTCCAGCAGCGGGCATCGTGTTGAACACAGTGCGCGTGCAAGGATTGCGGGGCAAGGGCAAGGCACAACTCGTGTGGGCACCTTTTAAATTAGTTTTTGCCTTATGGCAGGCAGTCTGTGTGGTTGCTCGTGTACGTCCAAGTGTGGTGGTGGGATTTGGCGGTTTTGCGTCGGGCCCAGGGGGGCTTGCCGCGTGGTTGCTGCGTAAACCGCTAGTGATTCACGAACAAAATGCACGAGCCGGCACCACCAATCGTTGGTTGGCAAAATGTGCGCGACGCACTTTGGAAGCGTTTGATGCGGGCCTGCCGAATGCCCAGCGAGTGGGCAATCCCGTGCGCCCGGCCATTGCTGCTTTGCCTGTACCCGCCGAACGTTTCGCCGGTCGTCAGGGCCCCTTGCGTCTATTGGTGCTGGGCGGCAGTTTAGGTGCACAGTTTATCAATGAATTAGTGCCCGCCGTGTTTCGTCAGTTGCCCAGAGGCGCCATCTGCATTCGTCACCAAGCCGGTGAAAAACTTGTTGCTGACTGCCGAGCAGCCTATGGCGATGTGTCGTCGGACCAAGTTTCGGTGGTGCCATTCATCGACGATATGGCCGAGGCCTACGGTTGGGCCGATGTGGTGATTTGTCGCGCCGGCGCTCTCACAGTATCTGAGGTTTCTACGGCTGGATTGGCAGCATTGTTTATTCCGTTTCCGCACGCCATAGATGATCACCAGACCGCCAACGCACAATGGTTGGCCGATTGCGGCGCGGCCTGGGTCATGCAACAAGATCAAGTAGCGCCCACCGTGGTGACGGGGCTCATTCAAGCTTTGACAAGCGATCGCGCGCGATTGCTTGACATGGCCAATAAGGCGCGTGCGCAGGCTTTGCCGGGCGCCGCGCAAGCAGTGGCAGATATTTGCCAAGAGGTATGCAATGGTTAAGTCGAAGCTGTATCAAATTCCAGAAATGCGCCGTATACGTCGCATACATTTTATAGGAATTGGCGGCGCGGGGATGAGCGGAATTGCCGAAGTGCTACTGAATATGGGGTACGAGATATCGGGTTCGGATATGCGTGCCTCGCAAACCACGCATCACCTAGTGGCCAAGGGCGCACAGGTGTTTATTGGACACAGCGCTACAAATGTGATCGGTGCGGATGTGGTGGTAAATTCCACAGCGGTTAAAGCGGATAATGCAGAGCTAATTGCGGCCAAAGAGCAGCGTATACCCGTTGTGCGGCGCGCGGAAATGTTAGGTGAGCTGATGCGTTATCGCCACGGCATTGCGATCGCTGGGACCCACGGTAAAACCACGACCACCAGCTTGATGGCATCGGTTTTGGCGGCGGATGGTCGCGACCCTACTTTCGTCATTGGCGGCTTGCTGAATAGCGCCGGCAGCAATGCAAAATTAGGCGAGAGTCGTTACTTTGTTGCGGAGGCGGACGAAAGCGATGCTTCATTCCTGCACCTGCAGCCGATGGTGTCGGTAGTGACCAATATTGACGCCGATCATATGGATACCTATGGTGGCGATTTTAATGTATTGAAAAAAACGTTCCTGGAGTTTCTGCACAATCTGCCTTTTTACGGGTTGGCAGTATTGTGTGGCGACGATCCCATTATTCGCGAATTGCTGCCGCAGATATCGCGCTCTGTATTGACCTATGGTCTGCAAGAGGACTGCGATGTGCGGGCGGTTAACATTCGCCAGGACAAAATGACCACCAGTTTCGATGTCATTCGAGCCAATCATCTGGAACCGCTGGCTGTCACTGTGAATATGCCGGGCGAGCACAATGTGCTGAATGCGCTGGCTGTAATTGCGGTTGCTACGGACGAGGGCGTGGCAGATATTGCCATTCAAGAGGGCTTGGCCGGATTTCAAGGGGTTGGTCGGCGGTTCCAAGTTTACGGTGAAATGCCGGTGGGAGCGCAAGGCAGTGCACTGTTGGTTGACGACTATGGGCATCATCCTCGAGAAGTGGCCGCCACGATTAAAGCCGTGCGCAAAGGTTGGCCGGATCGTCGTTTGGTAATGATCTATCAGCCGCATCGCTATAGCCGTACGCGCGACCTTTATGAGGATTTTGTCGAAGTGCTGAGCGGTGTGGATTCGCTCTTGTTGTTAGAGGTATACAGCGCCGGCGAAGACCCCATTACCGGCGCTGATGGCCGCAGCTTAAGTCGGAGTATTCGTACCCGCGGCGTCGTGGAGCCCGTGTTTGTCGAGACAGTAGACGGTGTTGCCGAAGCCTTGCGACACCTAATTCAGCCCAACGACATTGTTATAACCCAAGGTGCGGGCAATGTTGGGCAACTTTCCGCTGAGCTTTCAGCGATGACATGGTAGGGAAACGCGGAATGACAGATTTTAATCCGCAAGTAAAGTTAGATCTAACGGGTGTAGGACGCGTGGGCGTGCTGCTGGGCGGCAATTCGTCGGAGCGCGAAGTGAGTCTGCGCTCGGGCAATGCGATTCACGCTGCATTGCAGGCACAGGGTGTTGACGTGGTTAAAATTGACACACAGCACGATGCTATAGGAAAAATTCAGACGGCGGGAATTGATCGCGCTTTTATTGCCCTGCACGGCCCGGGTGGTGAAGACGGACGCATGCAGGCGTTACTGGAGTTTATGGGAATTCCCTATACCGGCAGTGGTGTACAAGCATCTGCTATCGCTATGGATAAGTGGCGCACTAAACAGATCTGGCGCGGCGAAGGGTTATCGACACCTGAGTATGTTATCGCGCAGCCTGGTATGGACCTGCCCATGGTGCTGCAGCAGTTGGGTGGCCAAGTGATGGTTAAGCCCAGTCATGAAGGCTCCAGTATTGGAATGTCAAAAGTGACCAATGTCGGTGAGTTAGCCAAGGCCATCGAGAAAGCCTCGGCCTTAGACACCACCGTGATACTGGAGCAGTTAATCGTGGGTGCCGAATATACTGTGGCAATTTTAGGGGATCAGGTATTGCCACCGATTCGCTTAGAGGCTTCAAATTCTTTCTACGATTACGATGCGAAGTATGTCTCTAATCAGACTCGCTATATCTGCCCATGCGAATTACCAACGGTTGCCGAGCAGGCATTACAGGCTTTAGCTATGGCAGGTTTTAAAGCAGTGGGCTGCAAAGGTTGGGGTCGGGTAGATGTGATGGCCGATCAGCAGGGGCAATTTTACATGCTGGAGGTAAATACGGTGCCGGGTATGACCGACCATAGCCTGGTGCCTATGGCCGCAAAAGCCGCTGGGTTTAGTTTTGAAAACCTCGTGGCCAAAATACTGATGGAGTCAATGGCATCGTGACCACAGCACGGGGCGCTAAGAAAAAAGCAACGACTCAGGCTAAACCTGGGTTAATTCGACGTTTACTTTTACTCAGCGTATTGGCGGGTGTTTTGGTGTGGCTTGCGCCATTGATTTCTGCACGCGCAATCGATCTGTGGGATCGCCCGGTGAAAGAGGTGGCTATCGAAGGTGAATTCGCGCTGATCGAGCGGGAAAAAATAGCCGAATTGTTGGCTGACAATATTCATACGGGATTTTGGAAGATTGATATTCAGGCGCTACAGCTAGTGCTTGAGTCGGACCCTTGGATTGCCTCGGTGGCTATTCGGCGCCGTTGGCCAGACAAGCTGGTCATTGAAGTGCAGGAGCAAACACCCATTGCGCGCTGGGGTGAGCGAGGTTTTGTAAATAACCGCGCCGAATTGATACTGGTCTCAAATGTAGCCGGCAAGTTAGATCACCTGCCGATGTTGGAAGCAGAGGATCGTGCCCTGGGCAAGTTAATGCAAAACTATCAAACTATTGCCGAATTAATGGGTAGCAGAAATTTGCGATTGGCCCATATTCGCTTGGATGCCAGAGGAAGCTGGCGGGTAACTTTATGGGATGGCGTAAAGGTCTTTTTTGGCCGCCACCGCCTACAGGAGCGCATGCGGCTGTTTGCAAAGGTATATGACTTGCGTTTGGCCGATCATTGGTCGGACGTCGCCAGTGTCGATGTTCGCTATAACAATGGCGCTGCCGTTGGTTGGCGTAGTAAAGGTTAATGGAAGATTCAAGAGTAAGGGATGGCGCCTTCGCGCATTTCAGGATGAACGCATGACTATAGGCTGTGACATGATAAAACAGGCAACGACTAATACGAGGTTAACACTATGCCCCCGGTAAACGAGAGCCGCATGATTGTTGGCCTGGACATTGGCACGTCAAAAGTAGTGGCCATCGTGGGCGCAGTGTCCGGCGATGGTGACCTGGAAATTGTGGGCATTGGCTCGCATAAGTCCATTGGTTTGAAAAAAGGCGTGGTCGTGAACATCGAATCGACGGTGCACTCGATTCAGCGCGCAGTAGAAGAAGCTGAGCTCATGGCTGGATGCCAAATTGACTCCGTATATGCCGGGATTGCTGGGAGCCACATTAGTAGTCTTAACTCACACGGAATCGTAGCCATCAAAGATCGCGAAGTTTTTACCCAGGATGTCGATAGGGTAATTGACGCCGCACAGGCAGTGGCGATTCCGGCCGACCAAAAAATACTACACATATTGCCGCAGGAATATCTAATAGACAATCAAGAGGGCGTGCGTGAGCCCCTTGGTATGTCAGGTGTGCGCTTAGAAGCCAAAGTGCACTTGGTGACCTGTGCGGTGAATGCGGCACAAAACATTGAAAAGTGTATTAAGCGCTGCGGCTTGGAAGTGGACGATATTATTCTGGAGCAACTGGCTTCCAGCTATTCGGTGCTTACCGACGATGAGAAAAGCCTGGGTGTTTGCCTCGTCGATGTTGGTGGCGGTACCACCGATATAGCAATTTTTACCGATGGCTCCATTCGCCATACCAAGTCTATCCCCATCGCAGGCGATCAGGTTACAAATGATATTGCCATGGCCTTGCGTACACCCACGGCCCATGCTGAAGAAATTAAAATTAAATATGCTTGTGCCTTGGCCAAGCTGACGGGTGCAGATGAAACTATCAAAGTGCCCAGCGTGGGAGATAGAGAACCTAGGGAGTTATCTCGCCAGGCATTAGCCGAGGTGGTAGAGCCTCGTTACGACGAGTTGTTTACGTTAGTGCAGGCAGAATTGCGTCGCAGTGGCTACGAAGATCTGGTAGCCGCGGGCATTGTACTAACGGGTGGCACCGCCAAAATGGAAGGTGTTGTGGAATTGGCGGAAGAAATATTTCATATGCCCGTTCGTTTGGGGGCGCCGCAGAATATTCGTGGACTCAGCGATATCGTGAATAATCCCATTTATTCAACCGGTGTTGGGCTGCTTTTTTATGGCATGAAGCAACAGGAAGGGAGATCTGTGCAATCAAGTAGAAATCAGGGCGTCAGTTGGTGGGCCAAGGCGAAAGCCTGGCTTGCAGAAAATTTTTAGTGTGTGGTGTTGTATGAAGAAAAAGCATTTTAAGCGCACGGCATATTTTATTGATTTGGAAATCGCTACAACAGAGGGGATAAACCATGTTTGAGTTAGTAGATAGCGTACCGCAAAACGCGGTTATTAAAGTTGTCGGTGTTGGTGGCGGCGGCGGTAACGCCGTTAAGCACATGATTGCCAGCGATATCGAGGGCGTCGAGTTTGTGTGTGCCAATACGGATGCACAGGCATTAAAAGATGTCGATGCCAAGACGGTATTGCAGCTGGGTAATTCCATGACCAAGGGGTTGGGCGCCGGTGCCAATCCAGAAGTTGGTCGCCAGGCTGCCATGGAAGATCGCGAGCGCATTGCAGAAATTTTGGAAGGCGCTGATATGGTCTTTGTGACGGCGGGTATGGGCGGCGGTACGGGCACTGGCGGTGCACCTGTAGTGGCAGAGGTGGCCCGTGAAATGGGTATCTTAACCGTGGCAGTGGTTACCAAGCCCTTTCCGTTTGAAGGTAAGAAGCGCATGGCCATTGCCGACGCTGGTATTCGCGAGCTGTCTGAGCGGGTGGATTCTTTAATCACCATCCCTAACGAAAAACTGTTGTCAGTACTGGGTACCAAAACCAGTTTGCTGGATGCCTTTAAAGCTGCAAACAATGTGTTGCTGGGCGCAGTGCAGGGTATTGCCGACTTGATCATTCGCCCCGGCATGATCAACGTGGATTTCGCCGATGTGCGCACAGTGATGTCTGAAATGGGCATGGCGATGATGGGCACTGGCGTTGCCTCTGGTGAAAATCGAGCGCGCGAGGCCGCAGAGGCCGCCATACGCAGTCCGCTGTTGGAAGACGTGGATTTGCAGGGCGCTCGCGGCATCCTGGTCAACATTACGGCGGGCATTGATCTGTCGCTTGGCGAGTTCACTGAGGTGGGCGATACCGTGGGTGAATTTGCCTCGGCAGATGCAACTGTGGTGGTAGGCACGGTCATCGATCCAGAAATGAAGGACGAGCTGCGGGTAACCGTAGTGGCAACAGGCTTGGGCCCGGTGGTAAAGCAAGAGGCGCCTAAGCCCAAGGCGTCGGTAGTGGTGGATAATACGCCGCGCCAAAAGGCTAATGCGCCGGAAGACTTCGATACACCCACCTACCAGCGTCGCAAACAAGCGGCGGCTGGCGGTGGCAATACGGCGGTGGCGGCTCAGGAAAAGGATATGGAGTTGTTCGATATTCCGGCTTTTCTGCGTCGTCAGGCCGATTGAGGTCGGTAAGCTGTTGAGAAAGAAGGCGGTTTTGCCAAAATAGGTTTGGAACTTAAGTGTTGGTTTAAGTGTCATATTTTTGGTAATATTCGCCGCTTTCCAGTAGTTTCGGTGGTTTGGCCAGATTGACCCGAGCGTTTGACCGAAACGCAGTACTGAATTTCTCGACAGGCCCAGATAGGAGCGTGTTTAGCTGAGTGCAGAATTTTATGCTTAGCTGTAACAGGCCAAAAAGGGGCTTGTGCCAGAGTTCCAAGGCTAGGAAAAGGGCAGCTGATTCACAGGTGACTCCTCTTCCCCTCTGTTACTGAGGGGTTGCCGGGCACGCGGTGTGTGCTTGCAACAATTAGGATGCTTGCTCTACGGGCATTTGGACTCTGGCGACCGTGCGAAATGGATGCGCCATCAACATTTTTTGAGATACGGTGACACATGATTAAACAGCGCACTTTAAAGAACCCTATTCGCGCCACAGGCGTGGGCCTGCATACCGGTGAAAAGGTCTATTTGACGCTAAAGCCGGCACCTATCGATACCGGAATTGTTTTTCGCAGAACCGATTTGGACCCCATTGTTGAAATTGAGGCCAAGGCCGCCAACGTGGGCGATACCACCTTGTCGACGTCGCTGGTGAAGGGCGATGTGCGGGTTTCTACCGTTGAGCACCTGTTGAGTGCCATGGCGGGCCTGGGCATTGATAACGCGGTGGTGGAAGTATCAGCGCCTGAAGTACCAATAATGGACGGTTCGGCCGGACCTTTTGTGTTCTTGATCCAGTCCGCTGGCATAGAGGAGCAAAATGCGGCCAAGAAGTTTATTCGCATCAAGCGCCCTGTGGTTGTTAAAGAGGGCGATAAAGTGGCCTCCTTCCTGCCGTTTGACGGCTTCAAGGTGACCTTCAGTATCGATTTTGACCACCCCGTATTTAATGGGCGCACCCTGAATGCAAGCTTGGATTTTTCCAGTACTTCGTTTGTAAAAGAAGTGAGCCGGGCGCGCACATTCGGGTTCATGCACGAAATCGAGTACCTGCGCTCTAAAGGCTTGGCCAAGGGCGGCAGCGTCGATAACGCCATTGTTGTGGACGACTACCGGGTTGTGAACGAAGACGGCCTGCGCTACGAAGACGAATTTGTGAAGCATAAGGTACTGGATGCCATCGGCGACTTGTACCTGCTGGGTAATAGCCTGATTGGTGAATTTAAGGCCCATAAATCTGGTCATGCGTTAAACAATAAGTCGTTGCGTCAACTCATTGCACAGGAAGATGCCTGGGAAGTAGTCACCTTTGAAGATGAAAAAGTGGCGCCGATTTCCTATATCAAGCCTATCTTGGCAATGTAGTTCCTTTAAAGTAGTCACTCGCGTACCATTGGTAATTCCTTGATTTATATGCCATATTTCAATTTACGAAAATTGAGATATGGCATGCTTGGGTGTCTCAACTAGTACTTTAGTTGAGCGCCTACGGTGATTGTGATGCCATAGACGGAAGTCTGAGTACTGGCGCGCTAGAATGCGCCACCCCGAGCCTTTGCTGGGGCTGTGTGCTTAACTTGCGTTATGAGCCTTAACCCATAACAACAAGACGACTCACCGTTGTTAATGCAAACCAAGTGGACCTGATGAAAGTAATCCTGGTCAGTCAACGTCACGGCAGCACCCGCAGTTTTACGCTGGGTGGGTGGACCCGTGCTTTGTTGTCCGCCTGCCTAATTGGCTTGCCGGCCGGCGTTGGCGTGGTTGCAGGGTTGGAATGGTCTAGGGGTGATGGCGCAGACCTGTTTACCGCCGGTACTGCTAAAACCTGGAACCAGGATTTAGCTGAGCAAAAAGAGCAGATTGAGCAAACACGCCGCCATGCGCAGCAGCAATTGGCGGCCATCACTCTGCGTATGGCCGAGCTTCAGGCGCGGTTGGTCAGGCTTGATGCGCTAGGTGAACGCCTAACAACCATTGCCAAATTAGACGAGGGGGAGTTTGACTTCAGTCAGCCCCCTGCCCTGGGTGGCCCGGAATCCGCTTCATTGGGTGACGCTTTCACCGCGCCAGAGTTTATTGATGCCATTGATCAATTAACCGATCAAATCGAGAGTCGGGAACAGCAGCTTGAAATTCTAGAGGCCTTGCTGGCAAAACGTAAAATCCAAAATGACGTATTTCTCGCTGGCCGGCCTGTGACTAAGGGCTGGATGTCCTCCCGCTATGGGCGTCGAACCGATCCCTTTTCTGGCCGCGTGGCCTGGCATTCGGGCGTGGACTTCGCCGGCAAAATGGGCTCGGACGTAATCTCTGTGGCAGCCGGGGTTGTTACCTGGGCAGGTAAGCGTCACGGGTACGGCGACCTGGTTGAGATCAATCACGGCAACGGCTTTTCTACCCGCTATGCCCATAATTCTGATGTGAAAGTCAAAGTGGGCGATATTGTCAAAAAAGGACAAGTGATCGCTCTGATGGGCACTAGCGGCCGCTCCACCGGCCCCCATGTGCACTTTGAAGTCTACAAGCACGGCCGCCCGGTCGACCCCGCTGCCTATATCCATCGCGCGGCCCGCTGAGGCCCCCAGGCCCTTGCGTTCGAGGGCTCCTTTCTGTTTACTTGACACCCTTTAACTGCCGGCTGGCGGAAAACCTGTACGTACTTCGGAAATATCATGATTAGCAAGATGCTAAAGGCCATTTTTGGCACAAAGAACGACCGTGAACTCAAGCGCATGAATAAGGTTGTTAAGAAAATTAACGACCTGGAAGAACAGCTGCAACAACTTGACGACCAGCAGCTGACCGCTAAAACTGCAGAATTCAAACAGCGCCATGCCGATGGCGCCACGCTCGACGACTTGTTGCCCGAGGCTTTTGCCGTGTGTCGGGAGGCATCCCGCCGGGTGATGTCCATGCGCCATTTCGATGTACAGCTTATCGGTGGTATGACCCTCCACGAGGGGCGCATTGCGGAGATGCGCACGGGTGAAGGAAAGACGCTGATGTCGACATTGGCCGCCTACCTCAATGCCATTTCCGGTAAAGGTGTTCATATTGTCACGGTGAATGACTATCTGGCTGCGCGTGATGCCGCTTGGATGGCGCCGCTTTACAACTTTTTGGGTTTATCCGTGGGCGTTATTCGCTCCATGCAAGATCCGGAAGAGAAACGGCAAGCCTACCTTGCTGATATCACCTACGGCACCAATAACGAGTTTGGTTTTGACTATTTACGTGACAACATGGCATTGCGCCAGGAGGATCGGTTTCAGCGCGGCTTGAATTTTGCCGTGATTGACGAAGTCGACTCCATTTTGATTGATGAGGCGCGCACGCCACTCATTATATCCGGTGCTGCAGAAGACAGTTCCGAGTTGTATCGCCTGATGAACGGCATGATTCCAAAATTGCAGCCGCCCACAGAAGAGCATCCAGGTCACTACCAGTTAGATGAGAAGGCTCGTCAGGTAGAACTGACGGAAGAGGGGCATCAAGCCATTGAGGACATGCTGGTCAAGGCCAACATGCTAGAGCCAGAAGATAGTCTCTACGCGGCAACTAATCTCAGTTTATTGCACCATGTGCACGCAGCGCTGAAAGCCTTTACGCTATTTCAGAAAAACGTAGACTACATTGTGCAAGACAACCAAGTGGTGCTGATTGATGAGCACACGGGGCGCTCCATGCCGGGCCGTCGTTTGTCTGAAGGCTTACACCAGGCGCTTGAGGCCAAAGAAGGCGTCAACATTCAAAACGAAAGTCAGACTCTTGCGTCCATTACTTTCCAGAATTACTTCCGACTTTATTCCGGGCTGTCGGGCATGACGGGAACCGCAGATACCGAAGCCTTTGAATTCCGCCAAATCTACGGTTTGGATGTAGTAGTTATTCCTACCAATAAGCCCATTCAGCGCAAAGATTTGAACGACCTGATTTTCTTAACGGTAGACGAAAAATACGATGCAATCGTAGAAGATGTGAAGTCGTGCATCGAAAAGCAGGCGCCGGTTTTGGTGGGTACGGCGTCCATTGAAACCTCTGAAATGATGTCTGCGCGGCTTAAAAAAGCGGGTATTAAACATCAGGTATTGAACGCGAAGTTTCACGAGAAGGAAGCCGAAATTATTGCGCAAGCGGGACGCCCTGGCGCGGTAACCATCGCAACCAACATGGCTGGACGTGGTACAGATATTGTGCTGGGCGGCAATTGGGAAGCTGAGTTGGCGGCCTTGGATAATCCCTCCGAAGCCCAAGTGGCAGCATTGAAGGAAGACTGGCAAAAGCGCCACGATTTAGTCATTGAAGCAGGCGGCTTGCACATCATAGGTACAGAGCGACACGAATCTCGTCGAATAGATAACCAGTTGCGCGGTCGCGCCGGCCGCCAGGGCGATCCGGGCATGTCGCGTTTTTATCTGTCGCTGGAAGACAATTTAATGCGTATCTTTGCGTCGGATCGTGTGCGCAACTTTATGAAAGCGCTGGGTATGGAGAAGGGCGAAGCGATTGAGCATCGAATGGTTACCAATGCCATCGAAAAGGCCCAGCGCAAGGTAGAAGGTCGCAACTTTGATATTCGTAAGCAGTTATTGGAATACGACGATATAGCCAATGATCAGCGCCAAATCGTATATCAGCAGCGCAATGGTCTGTTAGAGGCTGAAACCATAAGTGATACGATCACGGCGATTCGCGCCGATGTTGTCAACGATATTATCGACGGATTTATTCCGCCACGAAGCATGGAAGAGCAATGGGATATTTCGGGCTTAGAGGCGAATCTAGACGTAGAGCTGGGCCTGAAATTACCTATTCAGCAGTGGTTGGACGAAGACAAAAATGTGCATGAAGAGACCATTCGCGAGCGCGTACTAGCGCAGGCGCAAGCGGCTTACGACGACAAGTCGGCACGTATTGGCGAGGTGATCAAGGATATTGAGCGCCAGGTTATGCTGCAGGTTCTCGATATGCAGTGGAAGGAGCACCTGGCGAGTATGGATCACTTGCGCCAGGGCATTGGATTGCGTGCCTATGCGCAGAAAAATCCTAAACAAGAGTACAAGCGTGAAGCCTTTGAATTGTTTCAGAGTATGCTGGGCACCATTAAGCTGGAAGTGATCAAAATACTTGCCCGCGTTGAGCCCATTACCCAGGAGCAGGTTGAAGAAATGGAGCGTCGACGTGCCGAAGCGCTTGCCAAGCAGAAAATGCAACTTCAGCATGCCGAAATGAGTGCCATGGGCGATGCACCTGAGGCGCCAAGTCAAGCTCAGCCATTTGTTCGCGCTGGCCAGAAAGTGGGTCGCAATGACAATTGCCCCTGCGGATCTGGCAAAAAGTACAAGCAATGCCACGGTAAATTGTCTTAGCTTATCGCTGCATGAAAAAGGGCTGCCGCAGGCAGCCTTTTTTATTGTGCAAGGCAAAACAACACCGATAAATTGCGCTTTATTGTAAAAAAGTGCGTTAAACTTTCCCTATACACTCATTTATTGCAGGTGATCAGCATGGCGGTTGGAGAAGCGCAATTTCCTGAAATGCACGTCGTACCCGGATTTCAATTGGGCGTTGCCAGTGCAGGTATAAAACGGCCCGGTCGGCGAGATGTCGTCCTCATGGTGGCCGAGGAAGGTGCGAGAATTGCGGGGGTGTTTACCACTAACGCCTTTTGCGCTGCGCCAGTGACTTTGTGTAAAGCGCGACTGGCACAGGGGCAACCAAGGGTTTGGATAACCAATACCGGCAATGCTAATGCCTGTACTGGGCAGGCCGGCTTGGACAATGCCAATCGCGTGTGCACTGCTGTAGCGGAGCAATTGGGTGTATCACTGGACACGGTACTGCCATTTTCAACGGGCGTCATTGGCGAGCCCTTGCCGGTAGACAAGATTTTGGCTGCCCTTCCAGACGCGGTTGCGGCGCTGGCCCCAGATCGGTGGGAGGCAGCCGCGCAAGGTATTATGACAACTGATACCCGCCCAAAGGGAGCCAGTGTAGCTTTCGAATTTCAGGGTGAAACAATCGTAGTGACCGGAATTGCCAAGGGATCTGGCATGATTAAACCCAATATGGCGACAATGTTGGGTTACGTGGCCACCAATGCCAAGGTGGCCCAGCCGGTGCTTGCATCACTGCTAAAAGAAATGACGGATTTGTCATTTAATCGCATTACTGTTGATGGCGATACTTCAACCAATGATTCAGGGATGCTAGTTGCCACTGGAAAGACCGCTTTGCCGGAAATTACGGCGGCCGAGGGAGACCTGTACCATTTATTGCGTAGCGCGTTGCTGGAAGTTCATCAACAATTGGCAAAGGCTATCGTCGCCGACGGTGAGGGGGCGACCAAATTTATTACTGTGAATGTGACTGGCGCTGCATGTCGCGCAGATGCCACCAAGGTCTGCTACGCAGTGGCGCACTCGCCGCTCATTAAGACTGCGTTGTTTGCCAGCGATCCGAACTGGGGCCGAATTGTTGCGGCCATAGGTTATGCTGGCGTCGATCAGCTGAGTGCTGAAAAAGTTCGGGTGCACCTGAATGATGTGTTGATCGCTGAAGCGGGAGGCCGCGCTGCCAGCTATACCGAGGCGCAGGGCCAGGCGGTCATGAATCAGGCTTATATCGATATTAATATTGATTTGGGGATGGGAGGCTGCGCTGACACTGTTTGGACCACGGATCTTTCTTACGACTACATCAAGATTAATGCCGATTATCGGAGCTAAACCGCTTGGGCAAAATTACTCATGTGGCTGCGGCTGTTATTCATAATACGGCGGGCGAAATACTCATTGCCAAACGACCTGATCACGTGCACATGGGCGGCTATTGGGAATTTCCCGGTGGGAAAGTAGAGGCCAATGAGCCCGTTGAAGTGGCGCTAGCGCGGGAGTTAGACGAGGAGCTGGCCATCCAGGTATCCCAGGCCACGCCACTGATTCAAGTGCTTCACCATTATCCCGATAAGTCGGTGCTGTTGGATGTGTGGCGCGTGCGTAGCTTTTCTGGCGAGGCCGTTGGACGAGAGGGGCAGGAAGTCCGTTGGGTTGATGCCAATGCCTTGGTTAGCTACCGTTTTCCCGACGCTAATTTACCGATTGTTAAAGCCGCTAGGCTGCCAGACCTCTGCTACGTCACGGGAGATGCGCCTAGTTTATCCGGCTATCTCGACCGCCTTAAAGGCGTCGACAACGGCAGTAATCTGGTGGTCCTGCGTCCCTGGCGGTGGGATCTACCCTGTTGTCCAAAGGCTCTGTTAAAAGGCTTAGAGTCTTTTGCAAATTTCACCGAGATTCGCTGGTTCTGGCATGCGGATTTTTTTGAGAGGAATTTGCTAAAGGCGATAAACTTTGTCGAGAAAATCGGTGCGGGCTTGCACCTTCCGTCTGCGATGATCGAAAGTGCAAGTACCTTTAGTGAGCTAGAGGTTCCTTTAAGCGTTTCTTGTCATAACGCAGAGCAATTACAAGCGACCGAATGTATTGGCGCTGAGTTCGCAATGCTCTCTCCTGTGCGGCCAACCAAAACCTACCCGCCAGAAGCCTTGCTGAGATGGACAGGTTTTGCGCCCTTGGCTCGTGCGGTAAAGCTCCCAGTCTATGGCCTGGGTGGCCTTGGGCCAGACGATTTGGGCGACTGCCTGCAACATGGCGGTCAGGGTATCGCCATGGTTCGGGCGTGGTGGCCTTAGCGTGGCGATTAATACAGTAGCGATGTAGCTTGCAAGGGGGGCAAATTATTCGCGGTGTTCAGGTTACACGACACACCTGCGGTAAATGTTGTTGGCGGCTGTCTGTGCGTTAGTCTAATTTTGCACGCCTAATGAGGCTTATTAAAGCTGTCGAGTTCACCGCTTAAATCATCGCTCATTAAATCATCTATGGCAGGATCGCCGGCGATGCGGTGCGACTCTGAAGCCCACTCGCCGAGGTCAATCAATCGGCAGCGCTCAGAGCAGAAAGGTCGTGCGGGAAATTGATCGTTCCAAAGCACCGTCTTTTTACAAATGGGGCAGGGTAAACTAAGGGTATTCTGTGTCTTGTCTGTCATAGCAATCAGGTGGTTGGATGTTGGTCGGGTATAGGACGGCACCGGACGGATAGTGCGTTCGCTAACCATTGCACAGCGCGGTGTGCAGTTGATTAATTTGGCGATACAAGGCGTCTAGCGAAGCGTCATTATCTAAAACATAATCGGCTCTGGCCAGCCTTTCCTGTCTGGACAACTGGCTTTGTACAATGGCCTCGATCTGCTCGCGGCTCGCGTTGTCACGCTGCATGGCGCGTTGTATTTGAGTTTCTGGGCTGACATCGACCAGGATAATTGCCTCCACCAGTTGATGCTGGTCGGTTTCCAGCAGCAGTGGCGATTCAAGTAGGCAGTAGGGTGAAGGGGTGGGCTGCCGCAATCGCGCCATAATCAATGTTCGAATGGCTGGGTGTAATAGTTTTTCCAGCCATGTTTTAGCATTAGTGTCGGAAAAAATGATGCTTCGCAGAGCGGCTCTATTGAGGGTGCCGTCTTCCAAAAGAATCTCTGTTCCGAAGTGCTCTGCTATGGCCGTTAATGCGGGAGAGCCGGGAACAACGACATCTCTGGCGGCTTGGTCTGCGTCTATTACAGGCACGCCCAGTGACCTAAACGCTTGCGCGGCCGCCGATTTTCCGCTGCCAATACCGCCGGTTAATCCAAACACTCTCATAACGCTTGGCTGATACCCGACACGGTCAAGTAATAGTTGGTAATTTGCTCGCCCCACATGAGCGCAATCCAGCCAGCGATAGCCAGGTAAGGGCCAAAGGGGATGGGGATTTGCTTGTCCTGTCCTCGTGCTACGATCAAAGTGATACCGATAACCGCACCGACTAAAGACGACAAGAGAATAATGAGTGGTAGTACCTGCCAGCCAAGCCAGGCGCCCATGGCCGCCAGTAGCTTGAAATCACCGTAGCCCATACCCTCTTTATTAGTCACCAGCTTAAACAGCCAAAATACGCCCCACAGAAGGCCGTAACCTGCAACCGCACCCCAGAAGGCGCTTTGGAAATCGGTAATGAGGCCAAAGCTGTTAGCGATCAATCCAGCCCATAATAGGGGGAGCGTAATATCGTCGGGCAGCAGCATTGTGTCTGCATCTATGACAGTGAGTGCAATCAAAGACCAGGTGAAGGGCAGTAGCAGCAGCATCGTCACAGTCGGGCCAAATTGCCAGGCAATGGCACAGCTCAGCGCCGCAGTTACTGCCTCTATGATCGGGTAGCGCATGGAAATCGGTGTGCTACAGGCGTGGCAGCGTCCCTTCAGCAGTAGATAGCTAATTACTGGCAAATTGTGAATGGGCTTGATCGGTGCTTTGCATTTAGGGCAATGGGAATTGGGAAATGCAAGATTAAATTCTTCTGGATTCTCCTTTGGCGCCAGTCCCATTAATTCGCAGCACTCTGCTCGCCAGCCGCGCTTAAGCTGCAACGGCAGGCGGTAAATGACGACATTTAGAAAGCTACCAATCATTAACCCCAAGATGGTTACTGCGGGGATAAAAAAATAAGGCTCCTGCAGGGCGCGAATAAACTCGGATTGCGCCATTACACCACTTGACCAATCTGAAAGATAGGGAGGTACATGGCAATCATCAGGCCGCCGACTAATACACCCAAAACGGCCATGATCATGGGCTCTAGCAGAGATGTAAGATTGTCAACCATATTGTCCACGGCATCTTCATAAAATTCTGCCACTTTATCGAGCATTTCGTCCAATGCACCTGACTCTTCGCCAATTGCAGTCATTTGTATCAACATAGGAGGAAACATCTTTGAGGCCCGCAGTGAAACATTTAACTGAATGCCCGTTGAGACTTCCTCCCTTATTTTGATAACTGCGTCTTTGTATAGCATATTGCCAGTTGCCCCAGAGACGGACGTTAATGCATCAATTAGTGGGACGCCTGCAGAAAAAGTTGTAGATAAAGTCCTGGCAAAACGGGCAATAATGGAGTTGTACAATATGGCCCCGACAATGGGAAGTTTTAACGCAAGTCGATCTACTTGATACGCCGCTGCTTCAGAGCGTGCCACAATTTCTTTAAAAAGAAATACGCTTCCTACGGCGACAATTACAATTACAAACCACCACTCCTGTACAACTTCAGATAGATTTAAAACAAATAGTGTAAAAGCTGGTAGGTCTGCACCAAATGAGCTGAACGTTTCAGCAAACTGTGGTACAACTTTTACGAGTAGAATACCTGTCACTATGATTGCCACCACAACTACAGATATTGGGTAAGTCATGGCTTTCTTAATTTTTGCTTTGATTTTTTCTGTTTTTTCTTTGTAGGTCGCAATACGATCTAACATGGTCTCTAGTGCACCGGATTGCTCTCCGGACTCGACGAGATTGCAAAACAACTCATCAAAATACTTGGGGTGCTTGGATAGCGCTACGGCAAAGCCATTACCGGCAGCGACTTCCTCTCGCAAGGCCAGGATAAGCTCTCTAAGGGTTGGGTTTTCCTGGCCGTCTGCAACAATTTCAAAGCTTTGGACAAGCGGCACACCCGCTTTCATCATGGTGGCCATTTGGCGTGTGAAAATGGCGATATCTTGCGGATTTATTGACTTTTTCCCGCCTCCCAACAGAGGCTTAGGCTTTTTGCGAACGGTTGAGGCCTTAATGCCTTGTTTTAACAGTTGTGCCTTAACGAGTGCGGCGCTACTACCATCCAGCTCGCCAGATATTTTTTTGCCTTTTTTATCGACACCTTTGTATATAAAAACAGAGGGTTTGGCTTGTGCTGAGGCTTTTGCCGTTGCCATAGTGATTAATCCTTGGTGACGCGGTTTGCTTCTGCCAGACTGGTAACACCCCAGGCGGCTTTTCTAAGCGCTGAAATTCTAAGGTTATTGAAGCCTTCTTTTTTGGCGGCCTTGGCAATATCTAGGGCGTTGCCGCCCTCCATTATAATGCTGGAGATGGTTGGGGTGATGCGAACTACTTCATATACCCCAACGCGACCTTTGTAACCGTTATTGCATTGTGGGCAGCCCACGGGGTGGTAGAGCTCAAACTCTGCTCTTGGAATGCCAATATCGTCAAAACCTTCCTCACTCAATATTTCATCGGGTATATCAGTGGCGGGCTTTTTACAATTGCTACACAGTCGACGAGCGAGTCGCTGAGCAATAATGACACTGACAGTGGTGGCTACGTTAAAAGCCGGTACGCCCATATTAAGCAAACGGGTGAGGGTTTCAGGCGCGCTGTTAGTATGTAGGGTGGAAAGTACGAGGTGGCCTGTTTGTGCCGCCTTGATGCCAATTTCGGCGGTTTCTAAATCTCGGATTTCACCCACCATGACCACGTCCGGATCTTGGCGCAAAAACGAGCGCAATGCCTCGGCAAAGGTCAGTCCAACCTTGGTGTTCATTTGAACCTGGTTGATACCTTCAAGGTTGATTTCCACCGGATCTTCAGCAGTGCTGATGTTAATCTCGGGCGTGTTAAGTATATTTAGGCCGGTATAGAGAGACACTGTTTTACCGGACCCCGTTGGGCCCGTTACCAAAATCATGCCCTGGGGCTGGGCTAAGGCATCCATATAGATCTTTTTCTGGCTGTCTTCATAGCCCAGGGCATCAATGCCGAGTTTGGCTGAGGAAGGGTCGAGAATACGTAAAACGATTTTCTCGCCGAACAGGGTTGGCAGCGTATTCACTCGGAAGTCGATGGCGCGGGTCTTAGAAATCTTCATCTTAATCCGGCCATCTTGCGGTACGCGACGCTCGGAAATGTCCATCTGCGACATCACTTTCAGGCGTGCTGCTAAACGGGTTGCCAGGTTAACAGGGGGCCGGGCGACTTCTTGCAATATGCCGTCAGTGCGGAACCTGACTCGATAGGCCTTCTCGTAGGGTTCAAAATGAATATCCGAGGCGCCGCTTTTAATGGCATCCAAGAGCACTTTATTAATGAATTTTACAATGGGCGCTTCATCTGCTTCGCTGCCTGGCTTGTCGTCACCTTGCCCATCCTCTTCTACTGCTTGAATATCTAAGTCATCTAGATCGTCGTCATCGAGACCACCTAAGGCGTCGCCAATTGACTCTTCCTGTGCATTTAGAAACTTTTCTATGGCAATGCTGAGCTTGTCACCGTGAACTAGTATTGCCTCTGTACTACAACCAGACTGAAATTTTATTTCGTCGAGCGCGTGTAGGTTGGTGGGGTCCGCCATAGCCACGAACAAGCGATTTCCGCGTTTGTAAAGGGGAAGTGCTTGGTGTTTGTTGATTAGCTTTCGATCAATGGCATCTTTTGGAATTGCTTCAACGTTTAGGCTAGCTAGGTCAAACAGGGGGGTGCCAAATTCTTCGGAGGCGGCATTGGCGATGGCATCGGCATCAAGTGTGCCGCTGGCAACCAAGTACTGTACCAGCGCTTTCTTTTCCTTGGCTGCTTGGCTAATGGCGTTTTTGGCAAGGTCTTCCGTTAAAAGCCCGTCTTTAACCAGTCGGCGTGCGAGTCCGCTAATTTGGGGGGAGGGTGCATTCATGGAATTAGATCGCCCTGAAATTATCTAAGCAAAAGTTGAAAATTGTCTTAACTTTGGCTTATAAGCCTCTGTAAAACAAGCCTATTCTAGTGATTGCAGGCTGAATAATATCGTCAACCAACATTATAGTGCTATTCTGCGAATAAAAAGTGACGAATTTTGTCACCTTGTGACAGGATGTATTTTGAGTTGGACGCTTGATCGGTTGCAACGACATCGAAAAATACGCTCTGGCAGTCTAAACTTGGCTTTGGTGTCGACAATTTTAAGGTTGGCACATAGATTGCTTTCCGATTAATACCTTTTTCCCTAAAAGTCTGTGGAGACACTTTATGAAAAGCGTACAAAAAGGTTTTACCTTGATTGAATTGATGATCGTAGTTGCGATCATCGGTATCCTGGCGGCGGTGGCACTGCCTGCATATCAAGATTACACAATCAGAGCTAAAGTTTCTGAAGGTTTGACTTTGTCGTCTGCACTGAAGACCGCTATATCTGAGACTTTTCAGAGTGCGGGTCCTCAATCAATGGCCTGTACCGATGCAGCTACATGTGCGGCAATAGGTGCTTCGCCAATGGATGCGGGCACTATGGCTAGCAACAAGAATGTTGCCTCTATCACGAGCGATGGTACAGGTATTATCACCATTACTTATAAGCCAGCCGTGTTGCCAGCAGGTGCCAATACACTGCTGATCTCCCCGCTGACAAGTGCGAATGCTGCGCTTGATCTAAGTGCTGCTGCGTCAGCCGGCAACCAGATCTTTTGGAGCTGCTCAACTGGGGGTACAGTGACAGCTAAGTATCGTCCAGCTAACTGCCGTCCTGCTGCTGCGCCATAATCGTTTCGCGAAGTTAAAAAAGGCTGCTCATGCAGCCTTTTTTTTTGAGTAGAAGAGTGCTGCAGCCTCCGTTCGGGAGTTGGGCTGGAAGTTTGTTTGGCGCAGGTTATAAAGTTGATTGAGTGCCGGCGGTAGTAATGGTAGGGCAGGCTGAGGTGATCGCGTACCTTGGCACCACAGTTTTAAGTTGGGAAGGGTTTTTAATGGCGTCAACAATTAGTGGTTGGAGTGGGTTGTTTGCAAGTCGCGCGAGCGATTTCACTTTTCTTGTCTTATTGCCGCTGTTGGCAATATTCTCGGGTGTGGTCGTATATGTCTACCCGGTATATTTTGAGTTGGTACTATTAATCGATTTGTGGTTGTTAGGCTATCACCACGTTATCGCCACATTTAGTCGCCTTGTTATGGATGCAGAGGCGCGGAGGCGCCATATATGGTTGCTTTCAATTCTACCGCTATTGGTGTGTGCGGGAGTCATGGTGTTAACGAAAGTGGCAGGAGTGGCAGCAATTGCAACGCTATATCTTTACTGGCAGTGGTTTCATTATACGCGGCAAAGTGAAGGAATCTCAAAGGCGTACAGTAAGAAGACGAGCAGCTTCGTTAAGTTCGAGAGGATAGACGCAATCTCCTTTTACGCGCTACCAATGGCAACCTTTATGTATATGTTGTCTAGGGGCGAGTCAGAGTTCTTGTTTATGCCGATCTGGGTGCTGCCTCTATCCCAAACATTTGCGGAGGCAATGTTATCGGTTGCATTATTGCTGTCGATTTTTTGGCTCTACCGAAGGTGGTGTGAGTGGATTTCTGGCCGAGCTTCAGTCGCTCTATTTATCTACGGGGTTGGCCACTATTTGATCTATTTAGTGGCGTATGTGTGGATTGACAGGATAAACAGTGGGTGGCTTTGTATTAATATTTGGCACAACGCGCAGTATATTATGTTTGTATGGCTGTTTAATAGTAATAGATATCGACAAGGGGTAGAGCCTGGTTCGCGACTAATTTCCTATCTAAGTCAGCGCGGGCGAGGAGTTATCTACTTTGGCTTTTTTGTGCTTGTGACGTATGTTGTCTATTCGGGCGTTGATTATTCTATCAATAAGTTTTTTACCGATAACCTGTTTGAAATGGCTGTTGTGATTTATGCGGCGATAAACTTCCATCACTATATTGTCGACTCGTTAATATGGAAGTTGAGGGCAAATTCGGTTTCACGTTATGTCTAGGTTACAAAAGGATTACTTTAATCTGGCTGGTCCTCCTGGCCCTTTTCCTGCGCTGGATGGATTGCGAGCTGTTGCGATTGTTTTGGTGATGTTGCGGCATGCGGTCCATTTTCATCCTAACCCGCCCGAGGGGTCGGTTTACAATATTTGGGTAAATGGATGGTTAGGGGTGGATCTATTTTTTGTGTTAAGTGGTTTTTTAATCGCCTATCATTTGTTGTTGCATTGGCCCAAAGAAAGAGTGTCAGGCTATTTGAAACGATTTTATCTAAAACGGGCGTTGCGAATATTGCCACTATATTTTTTTGTAATTGGTTGTGTTTGGTTTGATCTGGTTCCGTTTTATGAGAAACCGGCAGAAATGGGTGCTTCGGATTTATTGGTTTATCTGCTTTTTTTGCAAGAGTTTTATGGCTCGAATATTCTTGTGCCATTGTGGTCTATAGCGATAGAAGAGAAGTTCTACCTAATTGCTCCGCTGCTAATATTGTTGTTTATTAAACTTCCGAACTGGCGACGGATGGTTGGTATAGTATGCTTCTTTGTTGCATCGGTCTATTTGATAAAGTGGACGCTTATGGGGAGCGTGGCGACCTATAGCGAGTATTTTTGGCTATTTCGGGCGCCGTTTTGGTATGCGCTTTGTCCGATATTGTTGGGGTTGTTGATAGCGGTTGTTAAGATTCGTAGCCCTGATCTCAGCGCCTTTGGTAGCAATAGGTTCGGAATTGCTTTTTCTGGAGCTATTTTTTTACTATTCTTGATAGGGGCTAACTGGACTGGGGTGGGCGTCTGGCATCTGGTAGATGCTGTTCAGTTAGGGTTTTCAGTCATTTCTGCCTGCGTCGTATTAATTTGCGTTAGCTCAAATGTTTTGGATTGCACCATGCTAGGTTCGGTGTGTTTGCGATTGATTGCAAAGCTTTCGTACGCCCTTTATCTGGTGCACGTTCCAATGATTCCGCTTGCAGTTTATCTGTCAGGATTGATCGAGGGTGGTTTTTTTGGTTATTTTTTTGTCTATATAATGTTGTCACTTCTAGTCGCATGCGTGATTCATTTGTTAATTGAGAAGCCGTTTTTAGAGATTAAGAATCGTGTTTAAAGATGTACACGTCCGCTCACTTATAATAGCGAAGCTATTTGCAGGTCTGCTTCATTTGCTGATTTCTGCTGTGATAGTTGGGGTGGTCGCGCTCCTGGTATTCTGCGTCTGGTACCCGAATGTGTACTCTGATTTGGCTGGTGGCTCAAATATTTTTTTCATATTGGTGTTGGTTGAGCTGATCCTTGGTCCTGTTGTTTCACTTGTTATATATTCCCCGAGAAAAAAGAAAGAAGAATTGGTAAGGGATTACGTACTGATTGTGATTGTTCAGTGCGGGGCATTAATATATGGAGTATTTACGGCCTATATGGCCAAGCCAGAATTTGTGATTTTTGTAAAAGATCGATTTCAGGTGGTGGCCTATGGGGCAGTGCGGGACGCCATTGATCTAGCTGCTGATCTAGGCGATCGGTTGCATGGCGTTGGCCCTAGATTTATTTCAGTTAGGTTTCCGGATGACGCAGAGGAAATGAACGCGATTCTGTTTTCGGCATTGGAGGGTGTAGATATAGACCTTATGCCAAAATATTATACTCAATATAATGTTAAAGAAGTGAAAAGTGCTGCGCGCCCTATTGAACAATTGCTTAGAATGAGTTTGATTGTCGAGGAGCGGCATACTGAAGTATTGAATGCTTGTCGAAATTGTAAATGGCTTCCAATATTTAGTGGCGAAAATGAATGGGTCGTTTTGTTGGACGCTGAAACAGGCTTCCCTAAAGGCTATTTGAAGATAGCTGCTATGTAGTGATTCAGCTAGCGCTGTTAGGCAATAACTACTCTCATCGACAGATCAACTGCCCTGCAATGCTTCGTCAATGCACCTATAGAAATATAGTCCACCCCAAGTCCTGCGATATTGCGCAAATTTTCGGGGGTGATAGAACCAGAGGCTTCCAGTTTGGCGCAGGTGGTGTTTCGTCGGTTGATTTCTACAGCTTTTAACGTGTCGGAATCCGTAAATTCATCCAGCATTATAGTATCCGCTCCGGCGCGCAGCGCAATTGCGAATTCTTCCAGGTTCTCAACTTCCACTTCTACCGGTTTGCTGGGTGCTATTTTATGGGCAACGTTGATGGCTTGCTCGATCCCGCCGCACGCCATAATGTGATTCTCTTTAATTAGGAATGCATCGTATAAGCCGATGCGGTGGTTGTAGCAGCCACCGCAGGTCACGGCGTATTTTTGTGCTGTGCGTAATCCCGGAATTGTTTTGCGGGTGTCTAAAAGTTTGACCCCGGTGCCGGCAACCAGGTCTGCGTATTCGCGGCATTTGGTGGCAACGCCTGATAGCAGTTGCAGAAAGTTTAGGGCAGTGCGCTCGCCGGTCATGAGCGAGCGGGCGTTACCCTCGAGCTCGAACAGCAGATCATTTGCCTTGGCTTTTTGACCATCTTGGGTGTGCCAGGTTACTGTGACAGATGGATCTAGTTGCCGAAAGACTTCATCGACCCATTCTGCTCCGGCAATCACGCAGTCCTCACGCGTAATGATGCGAGCTTTGGCGGACTGTGTCGCAGGGATCAGTTGGGCGGTAATATCGCCTGTGCCAATGTCTTCGGCCAAAGCCTGGCGAACGGACTGGATGCGGTCTTCTGCAATTTGTTGTTCGAGTGTTTTGTTGTTAGTCATGCTTACGGGTATCAGGTGTCGAATCGTAAAGTTGGGCGCATTGTACCAGTATGGCCAGGTTAGTGGTGCTGGATCAGCGTTAGCTGGCTGCCTTTTCTGTGCCATTCCACTTGTTTGAGCGCGCTCATGCCGAGCAGTATTTCATCGCCTGTCATGCCTGGATTCAGCGCGCCACGCAAGTCCTTCAATTGAATGCCGCCCAGGCTGAGCGCTTCGATGTGTGTGGCGTAGACGGTGACCTGGCCGTTGGCCGTCTGGGATGTCATAGGTCTGCCACGTTCGAGTTGTAGTCTGTCGGCTAAATGTGCCGGTACCGAGACGTGTGTTGCGCCGGTATCCAGCAAAAAAGTGACGGTTATACCGTTGATTGTCCCAGTTGCAACATAGTGGTGTTGACGGTTGGCCTCAAGTACCACGCGGGTTTGAGCGGCGCTTGTGGTGCTGTCAGGGCGGTGATTCGGGTTTATCTGGGTATCTTCCCAGCGGCCAAATATCAACGTCAGTAGTGCCAGTGCGGCAATCCAGCCGGCAATAATCATGTGGCGGCCCATTCGGGCGGTTTTTGGGGAGTCCATGGGTGTGGGGTCCTGATTTTATAGCCTAATGCGTTGAATTAGCGCATCTACTGGGTACATTTGTTCTAATACGACATTTTACTTATAACACGGTGTGATGGAATTCTCGAAGTGAGCAGCTGCCACTGGGTATGTTTGGGACAATGATTATACTAAGATTCCGCTGAAACTCCGTTATGGGTATTCAGCAGGGATCTATTTGAACCACGCGCGATTATCGTTGGAGTGTAATCATGTCGACGGGACCCCAAGGGGCGAAAGTAGTGCCATTAAAGCCAGATACCAGAGTTGATGCCAAGCGGGTCGATCGCGCCCTGTTGGCACGCCTACCTGCGCCTGTACACGCGGTACAGCTCAAAGGTAAGCAGCTGCTGGCCGGCCTACTGCGCACGCTGTTCGACAAGGCCGATGACTCCCTCTTCGAGCTGGCCGACCGCGCGGTCAATAACCAAGATCAAAACCTGTTTTTTGAGTCTATGCGCGAAGTTAGGCTTAAGCGTCGGAATGTAGAAACCCAGTTTGCCGACCACATCGACGGCGCCTTTGCACGCCTGGCCTCGCAGGAAGCGCAGTCTCAACCAGAGGAAGACAGCTACGCGGACGACCTGTCCATGGACAATCTGTCGCTGGTGCAAAATGATGAGCTGGAGGAGTTGGTGGCCACTGACTCAATGATTCAGAAAGCCAATGAGCGCTTTGCCGAACCGATTCAACATCTGGCCATTCGAATCGACAGTTTGGTGCCCGTGAAGGTGTATCAGAAGAACAACCCCTTGGGCCCTGACGTCTTGTGTGCCGGCTTCGTTGCCGCTACCGGTTGTATGAGCCTAGATATTAAAGCGCGACTGGTGCTTTTTAAGTTATTTGACCGGCTGGTGGTTACCCAGCTTGGCAAAGTGTACGACGAAGCTAACAAAACCCTGGTGGATCACAACGTGCTGCCCTCTCTGAAGGGGCAGTTGCGCGCAAACCGGCGGGCGAGCCCCGCCGGTCGCGCGCCAGCTGGTGGCGGCAACCAAGGCGGTGGTGGATATGAGGCGGCAGGGCGCTACGATGAGTCCGCCGATAGCGAGGCCAACAACGAGGTGCTGTCTACCTTGCAGCAACTGTTGGCACAACAGCGTGGCGACGGTGGCGATCAGCTGGCGCCAGAGTTTAGCGGCCCCACGATAGGGACCAACGACGTCATGCGGCTGCTTTCACAACTGCAGCAGCGCGGTCTGCCCGGTGGGCAGAACAACGTGAAGTCTGTGTTAGACCACGTATTGCGAGCCCGCGAAGATGGCAAAAAGCTGGGCCAGTTAGATGATGACATCATCAACTTGGTCAATATGATGTTTGAGTTCATTCTGGACGACCGCAACTTGGCGTCGCCCATGAAAGCGTTACTGGGTCGCTTGCAAATTCCGCTCTTAAAAGTTGCCATCGCCGATAAAACATTTTTTTCAAAAGGCGGGCACCCGGCGCGTCGATTATTGAATGAACTGGCAACAGCGGCATTGGGTTGGCAGGGCGATGGCGGTGAAAAGGATACCCTCTACAAGAAAATCGACGGCATAGTACAAAAATTAATCACCGATTTTGACAGCGATGTATCGATTTTTAATGACATGCTGGCCGATTTCGTGTCTTTTACGGAAAAAGAAAAGCGCCGTGCGTCTATTTTAGAACAGCGAACCTTGGATGCCGAAGATGGCAAGGCCAAGGCGGAACGCGCCCGGGCACTGGTAAATCAAAGTGTCGCCGCGCTGGTTGGCGATCGCGAATTGCCGGGGGCTGTGCAGAAGCTATTGCAAGATGCTTGGGGCAACGTCTTATTCTTGATTTGCCTCAAGCACGACACCGACAGTGATGAGTGGAAAGATGCGCTCCAAACCGCTGCAGACCTGGTTTGGAGTGTGAGTGCCAAATTGGACAAGGACGCGCGTGCGCGCATGTTGCAATTAGTGCCCGACTTGCTCAAGCGTTTGCGGGCGGGCTTGGAAAGTGTGTCATACAACCCCTTTGAGATGACTCAGCTGTTCAAGCAATTGCAGGCAGTGCATTTGCAGCGTCTAAAGGCGCCTGTGGTGAAGGTGGCAGAAACGCCTGGCCCCGCAACACTCGCTGCCAACGAGCCCACTTCTGAAATTGTCGAATCCGCGCGGGAACCCGAGCCCACGCCCGAGCCCGAGCCTACACCGCAAGCGATGGTTGAGACGGTGATTGCCGCATTGCCAGAAGATGTAGCGGTGGAGCCCGAGCCGGAAGCGCAAGCCAGCAATCCGTTTTTGGCACAGGTGGCGCGCATGTCGCCCGGTAGCTGGTTTGAACATCACCAGGACGGACAACACTATCGCTGCCGCCTGGCTGCCATTATTAAAGCGACGGGTAAATACATTTTCGTGAATCGCGCCGGTATGAAGGTCGCTGAAATGAATGCTCAGGCTTTTGCCGACGCACTCAGAGATGGCGAGCTGCAATCGCTCGATGACGGTATGCTGTTTGATCGTGCGCTAGAAGCCGTAATCGGCAATCTACGCACCACCCGAGGTCGTTAATCGCCCCGTTTCTTAATATACTCTCTGCACGCTCGGGCTTTATCGGCCCGAGCGCCTTTTATCAGTGCAGGGCAGCCGGTGATATCCACAAATTCCAGTGAAGACCTTTGGTTGAGCGGCGCGCGTCGGTGCGAGTCGCCCAATTTCAATGCGCGGCCAGCGGATGTCGCTGTCTCACTATTGGTGATTCACAATATCAGCTTGCCGCCAGGCCAATTCGGTGGCGACGAAGTGGAAGCGTTTTTTTGCAATCAACTGGATACTGGTGCACACCCCTATTTTGCTGGGCTGGCCGGTGTCGAAGTATCTGCCCACCTGTTTGTTCGCCGCACAGGCGAGTTGGTGCAATTTGTTCCCCTCAACCAGCGCGCTTGGCACGCGGGTGTGTCCTGTTTTGAGGGCCGGGAAAATTGTAACGACTTTTCGGTGGGCATAGAGCTGGAGGGCGCCGATCATTTAGCCTATACACAGGCTCAATACGATGTCTTGTCGGTTGTGACCCGACAGTTGCTATCCTTGTACCCAGCGTTGACGCCGGCCCGTATTGTGGGCCACTCTGAAATTGCCCCCGGCCGCAAAACTGACCCGGGCCCTGCCTTTGATTGGCACTATTACAGATCGCTTGTAGGAGCAGAATAAATGGGGTTTATCAGCCTTTTATGTGTGCTGGCATTGGTGCAATGGTGGGGGTCTGGTGGACCGATGCAACGCGACGCCCTTTTCTTCGCTTTCGCCGACGGCGTACAGCGCTGGGTAAAGTCACCGGCCCTTCAGACCTTGGCCGTGGTGGTGGTGCCTGTAGTGGTGCTGCTCGGCTTATGCTTGCTCTTACAGCACTATTTGTCGCCTCTATTTGTATTGTTGGTCAATATTCCAGTGCTGTTGTTCGCATTAGGGCGCGGCCGGTTAGACCTATTGGTGCAAAACTACACCGATGCTTGGCACGATCAGGACAAGGGGGCGGCCTGCGATGCAGTGGATGCACTGCGTTTGGACGGTGAGGCCTCATGCCAAACTGATGGGCAGTGGCAGGGTGTTCACGCCGAGGCCTTTCAGGCCATCAGCTATCGCGGTTTCGAGCGAATGTTTGCGGTTCTATTCTGGTTTGCGGTGCTGGGCGCGCCGGGCGCGCTCTTTTATCGATTGGCCGCGCTCGCTGCGCGCAGGCCCGAATTTGAGTCTGAAACGCGCGCTTTGGCACACCGGCTTCTGTGGATTTTGGAGTGGCCCGTGGCTCGACTCTACTATTTGTCAGTGGCTGTAGTGGGAGATTTTGTGGCCTGTGCAGAACGCTGGCGGGTGTTGGGGCTCTGTATGAAAAGCCCGACGCCTATGGTCGTCGAGGCTTTCAATCGCGGCGCTCTAGGGCTAGACGGTGCCTTGGTACGCGAGGTCGCCGGCGGCGACCTGGAGGCCGTGAAGGAAATTGATCAGCTGGTGGGGTTGATGGGGCGCGCCTTGATCCTTTGGGTGTGCGCAGCCGCGCTTATTGCTCTGTTAGTGGGGGGCTAATCAGCGGCTGTTGGGCCACCTGGCCAATGAAAGTTTCCAGTGGGAAGGGGGATTCCATCGCGACAGCCAAGGCAGTGGTGGAAACCGCTGTAGCTGATACGACTTCTCGGGTGGTTTTTAGCTGATTTGCCGTGTGGATTATATATTGTGTATGACGTCGGTAAGCCGTCTTGCCAAAGCCCCTTAGCGAACCAGGGGATACCCCAAAGGCTTCGGCTATAGATTCATGGGCTTCTAACTGCAAAAGTTCACAC
The DNA here is from genome assembly GCF_058345725.1 of Simiduia sp. Classification (NCBI taxonomy): domain Bacteria; kingdom Pseudomonadati; phylum Pseudomonadota; class Gammaproteobacteria; order Cellvibrionales; family Cellvibrionaceae; genus Simiduia; species Simiduia sp. Next base: position 55,594 of record NZ_JBTUOC010000054.1, read on the forward strand.
AGGGCGGCGGCAACACCTGCGAGTTCTGTCGCCCGCCTGCGCATGCGTGCGTGTAAAAGTTGCGCGCGCGGGCAGTGAAAATCACTTAGCACTCGGGCGATTACATCGGATACCAGGCTTTCTCGCTGCGCCAGGCGCACACGCGCAGTGCAACTGCCGGCGGCATGATGGGTTGCAGTCTCTGCCCGCAACGGAATGTTGCGATGCATCAAGTGTCGGTAGGCTCTGTCGCGCCCCTGTCGTCGGGGGCATAGCTGCTGCCAGAAATCGTCAGTTGCGAGCCAGTTGTAACGATTCTGCTCGCCGGCATAGTGACCGTGGCTTGTCCACGGGTAGATGTCGGCTGCGGCTCCATAGTGGCGAGGCAGTGTATGCAGGTGTAATACGCGCTCGACCAGCTGATTGGGCGCCAGGTCGATAATATGGCAGTGTTGGTGCAACGGGTGTTGGGCGTCGCCAGTAAACGCCTTCAGCAGTTGGCCTAAAAAATGTTCGGCTTCAGCGGGGGGCGCTTTAAGTAACAGGTGGATTTGCTGCTCGAAGAGCGCAAAGGCAACCACGGGCACCCGCTGTGCGCCGATGACCTGTAACGCATCGCAATAGTCAGTGGCGCTACTGAAGAGCGGTTCTGGGGCCTGCAGCCGGAGGTCTGAATGTTTGTAATTATTAGTCATCGCGAAATCCCTGCCTGATACCTAAAAATAGCTGAGATTGCGACTTTGGCAAGAGCTGCTACGGGCCTTGAAGCTTCTGGTATGATCGCGCCCTGAGTTTATTGGAGTCTGATGCTGATGCCTTCTTTTGATATTGTGTCCGATGTCGACAAGCAAGTCCTTACTAACTGTGTAGACCAGGCCACACGGATAATTACTAACCGTTTTGATTTTAAAGGCGTAGATGCCAAATTCGAGCGGCAGGATTATGTGGTCACTCTCATCGCCGAGGCGGAGTTCCAGGTGCAGCAGATGCTGGATATATTGCAGGGTGCGCTGCATAAAGCCGGCGTGGACATCGCTTGCCTGGAGGTGGGCGACCCGGTCATGAGCGGCAAGTTAACCCGTATGCCGGTTACCGTGCGCACCGGGCTTGAAAGCGAGCTGGCGAAAAAAATCGTCAAGATGATTAAAGACAAAAAGCTGAAAGTGCAGGCGCAAATCCAGGGCGATCAGGTGCGCGTGACCGGCAAAAAGCGCGATGATTTACAATCTGTGATTGCCATGTTGCGCGCATCGGAGATCGACATGCCCCTCCAGTACGAAAATTTCCGCGACTAGTTCAGCCTCGATTATGGGTTCAGCACCGATGCCAGAGGCCGGTGCAAGTGGGCCGGCAGGCGCTTTGCGCTAGCTGCTTTGCCAGCGGAACAGGCGCCCGGCCAACAGCATCAAGAGCAGCGACATGCCCAGCAGCACCGCCAGGTGGTCGGCAATTTGCCAAAATCCGGCACCCTCGACCATAACAGCGCGGGCGGCTTTAACCATGTGCGTGAGCGGACTCAGGTTCGACAGGGCTATCAGCCATTGGGGTGCGCCCTCCAGTGAAAACCAGACTTCGGAGACCATCATCAGTGGAAAGCTGATGAAGTTCAGCAGGCCATTGGCAAATTCTTCGCTCGCAATGCGCGCGGCTACCACCAAACCTAAGGCCAACATGCTCAGGTTGCCGGCGAGCGCCACTAGCAGCAAATTCAAGTAGCTGCCCAGCATTAAAAAATCCAGCATCAGGTCGCAACTGAGGTACACAATGCTACTCACCAGCAGCATGATCACCATGCGCGAAGCCAGTTGTGCGCCCAGAAATTCCAGCGGGTGAGTGGGGGTCGCCTGCAGGCGCTTAAGCACCCCGTTCTTGCGGTAGCGCACGATCACATAGCCGATACCCCAAAGGCCGGAAAACATTAAATTCATACCCAAAATGCCGGGTACTACCCAATCCACGTAGCGCACTGCCTGGCCTTGCGCCTCTTGCCGCTCAAGGGGACGCAGCAGCAATGCCTCCAGCACTTGGCCTTTTTTACTGTTGGGATTTACCCAGTAGCGCTGGCCGTCGATCAACATATCCAATTGGTGGTGGGCAATGCGCTGGCGACCTAGTTGTGCATCGATCACGGTGGTGGCTTCAACCAGGGTGGGGTCGAAGTAGTCGGCGACCTGCGAATCCGACAGTACGCCCACCTTAAACAGGGGCTGGCCACCGGCGCTGAAGGCCAGCGCCACCACGCCAATGATCAACGGCGGCATAATAAACGACCACACAAGCGAGCTCTTGTCGCGGTAGTATTCTTTATTGCGAGCGATAAATAGTGTTATGACACGGTGCATGGCAAATTACTCGCGCAGCCGGTGGCCGGTTAGTTTCAGGAATAAATCGTCGAGTGTGGGCGATCGCACCTGCAGACTGGTGAGTGCAACGTTCGCCTGCATTAGGCGGTTGAGCATGGCCTGCACATCGTTGGCGGCCAATCGCCACTGGTCGCGCACTTGCAGTGCCCCCAATTGTTGGGCCTGATGGGGCTGCAGGGCTGCATTGTCCAAATAGATGAACACCTCGTCAAAGTGTTCGCCCAGCAGGCGCGCCGGCGACCCCTCGGCAATGATGCGACCTCTGTCGATGATCACCAGTTGATCGCACAGTTGCTGCGCTTCATCCATGTAGTGCGTCGTCAGCACAATGGTTTTTCCCTGTTTTTTGAGGTTGGCAACCAACGTCCAAAAATTATGGCGCGACTGAGGGTCCAAGCCCGTGGTGGGCTCGTCGAGAAAAATCAGCTGCGGGTTGTTGATGAGTGCTAGCGCTAACAGCAACCGCTGGCGTTGGCCGCCAGATAGCTTGGCGGCATCGCGGTGCAAAACGTCGCCCAGCTGGCACTGCTCCACCAGCGCATCGATGGGTGCATGTTGTTGGTAGAGCCCGGCAAATACCGACAGGACTTCGCGGACACTCAAGTAATCCATCAGCGCAGTGGATTGAAACTGGATGCCAATTTCCCGTTTGAAGTTGGCCGTTCGCGGTTGGCCGCGGTATAAAATTTCGCCAGCGCTGGGAGTGGTTATCCCTTCGATCATTTCGATAGTGGTGGTTTTACCGGCCCCATTAGGGCCTAACAGGCCAAAGCACTGGCCCGCGGGAATTCCGAAACTGATGCCGTCCACGGCGGTGTGCGGGCCGTAGCATTTGGTGAGATTCTTAACTTCCAGCAGATACGTCACAGTCGCGGCCCCAGGGTGTCCAAGGCGCAGTATAACAACTAGCGCCTGGGGCCGGGACTCTGCTAGGGTGCGGGTATTTCTTAGCCTGATTTGCAGGGAGTGCCCAGTATCGCCATTCACCTAGATGTTAAAGCCCTGCGGCGCTACCGCGACCCTCGGGTGGTGTCGGTGTTTTTATTGGGTCTATCCAGTGGATTTCCCTGGGTCATTATCGGCACAGCTCTGACGCTGTGGCTGCAAGAATTTGGCTTATCGCGCTCGGCTATCGGCTACTTCGGGGCGGTATTTGCCGCCTATTCCGTAAACTTTCTGTGGTCGCCATTGGTCGACCGATTGCGTATCCCTGGCTTTACCGGGCGCAAAGGCTGGATCTTTTTGGGCCAACTCGGCATTTTGTCTTGCTGTTTAGGACTCAGCTTACAATCGCCCGCCGAATCGTTGCAGTGGATGGCCTGGCTGGCAATAGGTGTGGCCGTTTGCGCCGCCACCCACGATATCGCCATCGACGCCTATCGCATCGACAGCTTTGGTGCAGACGAAGCCGACGCGCTCACAGCTGCCTCGGCGGCGGCCACCGCTGGCTGGTGGAGTGGCTATGCGGGGCTGGGCTTTATACCGCTGTTTCTATCGGATCTGAACTGGTCTTGGCCCGAACTCTATCAATTGATGGCACTGATGGTCGTGGTGATTTTGGTGTTGTCATTGTGCGTGCCTAAACCCAAGGAGTCGCACGCAATAGTGCAAGAGACTGCCGACTACTACCGAACGCGGCTGCGCGCGAGTAGCCGTCGGACGCTGTTGCCCTACATTTGGCTGACGATGCTGAGTGGTTGCCTGATTGCACTGATGCTCGCAATAGGCGCGCCGGTATGGCTCTGGTTGGTGAGCGCCGTGGTTGTAGTAATGCTCTACCCGCCGTTGGCGCAGGGTGGGGCTCAGACGCGCATGGCTGATCGCGCCACCGTCTGGCTGTTGGTGACGTTAGTGGGTCCCTTTCACGACTTCTTTCGGCGCAATGGTGTCCGCATGGCACTTTCGCTGTTGCTGTTCATCTTCCTTTTTAAAATCGGCGAGGCCTTTTTGGGGCGAATGTCGGTGGTGTTTTACAAAGAGCTGGGCTTCAGCAATACCGATATTGCCACCTATTCAAAATTAATGAGTTGGTGGGTCACCATCGTGTTTGCTTTGATTGGCGGCTACTTCAATATGTTGTTTGGTGTGGTCAGGGGCTTGTTTATCGGCGGTGTTGCCATGGCGGGCAGTAATCTGCTGTTTGCCGTGATGGCCGTGGTGGGCCCCAATATACCGCTATATGCGTTTACGATTTTGGTGGATGGTTTTTGCCAAGCCTGGTCGACCGTGGCATTTGTGGCATTTTTATCGCTACTGTCTAACCGGGCGTTCAGTGCCACACAATATGCCTTAATGGCATCATTGGGCACCTTTGCGCGCACCTTGCTCAGTGCCTACAGCGGCGTAATGGTGGATTGGCTGGATGGCAACTGGGTGGTTTTCTTTGTGATTACCACGCTGATGGTGGCGCCCAGTCTGTGGCTGCTTTGGCAGATGAAAGACACGCTGGAGGCGCGCTTTGGCACGGGCTCTAGGTCTCCCACCAATGTGATGGCGCAACCCGGTGACTCGCATTCAAGCTGACCCCTTCCTGTTGAAGCAGAGCCACTTGGCGCTCAAAGGCTGAGCTGCCAACAGGAAACGCCGGTTTTCCACTGGCCGTTATTACTCTGTGCCAGGGCAGGCGGCTTCCTTCGGGTAGTTGTTTCAAAATACTGCCCACCAAGCGCGCCCTACCTGGGTAGCCCGCCAGTTGTGCTAGACGTCCATAACTGGTAACACGCCCCGCTGGAATGGCCATTAAAAGCGTATAAATGTGTGATTTCACGTCATCTGTTTTCATTTTGTAGCGTACATCGTCTAAAATCCGCCATGTTTATTCATTGTGATCGTAAAAGGGAGTGGTTATGAAGTGGGTTATCTCAGCGTTAGTGCTGATAGTGGCGCAGTCGGCCGTGGCTGGCAAACTGACGCTCAAAAATGGCGATACCTTGACCGGCGAAATCAAAAGCATGGATGCCGACAATGTGGTGTGGGTATCTGAATCACTGGGCGAGCTGACTATCGCTAAATCCAAGATTGATGACTTGGAGAGCAGTGAGCTGGTTAAAATTGATGGTCACGAAGAGGCCTGCGCCATAGTGGGTATGGACGGCCCAAAGGTGAATTTCAGTTGTGCCGGTGGCACTACGGGCAATGCGCCGCTGCTTACAATCAATAAAGTGGAGCCCTACGAGGCCTTCTTGATGGGCTCATCCACTTATACCGGTAAAATCAGCCTCACCGGTTTCCAAGACCGCGGCAATAAGATCGAAGACACATGGGTGTTTGATGCCTTTAATGAGTATCGTCGCGGCGATTACCGCCACGGCGGCAAACTGCAGTTTGACTCCAAGTCGAAAGACCCTGAACCCAAGCAGGAGCGAGCGTTGGCGGAATACCAGTTTGACTGGTTCTTTGCCGAGCGCTGGTTCTGGACCAACACTCTTGCCTATAGCTTCGACGATGCAAAATCCATCAAGGAAAAATTCAGAGCCGGTACCGGTATCGGTTACCAGTTTTGGGAAAATGACGTGACTGCCCTGTCTGTGCGCGGCGGTGGCAGTTATGTGGACGAATACTTTAAAACGCCGGTAGTGGTCACCCCGGATTTTGAAGAACGCGATCAGCGTGCGGCTTGGACTGCCGGGTTAAATTACCGCTATAAGTTTGGTTTTGGCGGCGAGTTTTTCCACAGCTCAAATTACGCGGTGGCCAATAACGAGCGCTCCAATTGGCAGCTCGATGCCGATACCGGTTTTGCCATGCCCTTGGTAGGCGGTGTCTTCGGCGAATTAAAGCACGAGTACGATTACAACAACCAGGCGCAGCCAGGTACCAAGAAGCTGGACACGCGCATCACTGTGGGCGTGGGCTACCAATGGTAAATAAAACGTCGGCGGCATAAATGGGTTGCTGGAGCCCCTGCACCTCGTGCGTTCCGGGTGTAGAAGCGGTTCAAGAGTGGGCCTTGGGCCCACTGTCGCTTTACGCTATTGGTTCGCCGTTTAATTCTGAGTCTTGTGGCATGCTCGGCAGCATCTGTTAGCTGTGCGAACGCGCGATGCTCGCGCCCGTGCGAGCTCGACTAGATCCTTAAGCCCGCATCGACCTCGATAGTGCGGCCCGACAAGTAATTGTTTTCAAGAATAAACTGCGCCGTTTGCGCGATATGAGCGGGCTGGCCCATGCGCCCAAGGGGCACCGCCATGCGAATCAAATCCAGCGCTTCGGGCTTCATGCTTTGGGTCATTTCTGTTTCCACGAACCCCGGGGCGATGGCCATGGCGCGAATTTTGTACCGCGCCAACTCCTTGGCCCAAGTAACGGTGAGCGCCTCCACGCCGGCTTTGGCCGCCGCATAATTACTCTGACCAACGTTGCCGGCTCGCGAAATACTGGCCAAATTGATGATGGCCGCGTCTTCATTGTCTTGCAGGGCCATAATGGACGCCGCCTCGCGGCCACACAGGAACACACCCGTCAGATTGACGTCAATGACCTGCTGCCATTGCTCCAGGCTCATGCGCTTTTCAATCTGGCCATTTTTAACCTTGATCATCATGCCGTCGCGGGTAATGCCGGCGTTATTGATGAGCCCGTCTAGGCGCTCAAAGTGCGAGTTAATCTGACCAAAAGCTGCCACCACCGCTGTTTCGTCGGCCACATTACAGGGCAAGGGTAAGACCTTTGGGCTGCCGGCCTGGGTACAGGCCTCGGCCACCGCCGCCAAGCTATCGACATTGAGATCGATCAGTGCCAGTTGGGCACCTAAACCGGCCAGGTGCAGGGCAATGGCCTTACCTATGCCTTGGCTGGCACCTGTGATCACAAGGGTAGATGTGGAAAGATTCATGCTGGCCTCTGTCGATGGAGCGGAAAGGGAACGTTAACTGGACTTGTGAGTCTAACACAGCAGTACCATTCGGTAGAAAGGTTGAAATAGGCCCTTTTCGCTACCATGTAGGACAAATACCTGAGGAGGCGCGGATGCCGTTGCTATTGCTGTTTATTGTGCTGCCCATGGCAGAGCTGTGGTTGATGATTAAAATGGGCGGCGCCATCGGTGCCTTGCCCACCGTGTTATTGGTAATTGCCACCGCCGCCATCGGCGTCACCCTATTGCGAATTCAGGGCGTCAGTGCGCTGCTGAGGGCGCAGGCGCGGATGCAGGCTGGGGAATCGCCGGCCGAAGAATTGGTACAGGGGGTCTTCTTGGCGCTCGGCGGAGTGTTGCTGCTGGTGCCCGGCTTTTTTACCGATGCTCTGGGTTTTCTGTGTTTGACACCGGGCATTCGCCAGCTGCTGGTGGCCGGTTTGCTTAAGCGCGCCCGCGTCCGTCCGGGGCGTGCGAGCGGCGCCAACTCGAGCCCCGATGTCATCGAGGGCGAATATCGCCGCGAAAGATAATTTTTTCGCTTGGGGGGTGTTGAAATCCTTAGCCCGGCCCCCATTTACCCTTCACGCAAATATTAAACCGCCTGATGATCTGCCCCCTTGAAATACTGCCAGTCGGCACTATTTGAGGGTTCAGGCCAGCAGGCCAGCATTAATCATTGTTTAGCAACGCTAAATCTGGAGACAAAATCCATGAAGATCCGTCCATTGAATGACCGTGTAGTGGTTCGTCGCAACGAAGAAGAGGCCAAATCTGCCGGTGGCATCCTGTTGGCTGGCGCGGCCAAAGAAAAGCCTAATCAAGGTGAAGTGGTTGCCGTGGGCACCGGTAAAATTCTGGATAATGGCGACGTGCGCGCCCCAGCTGTAAAAGTGGGCGATAAAGTCGTGTTTGGTCGTTACGCAGATAGCAACACGCTGAAGGTTGACGGTGAAGAGCTGATCATCATGAGCGAAGGCGAAATTTACGGCGTGCTGGAAGGCTAAATCCCGCGCGTTTATCTACCCGTAAACACACATTTGAGGAATCAGGAAAATGGCTGCAAAAGACGTAAAATTTGGTAACGATGCTCGTCAGAAAATGCTGAAAGGCGTGAACATTCTGGCTGACGCGGTAAAAACTACCTTGGGTCCTAAGGGCCGCAACGTTGTGTTGGAAAAATCCTTTGGTGCGCCTACTGTCACTAAAGACGGTGTGTCGGTAGCCAAAGACATTAGCCTGGAAGACAAGTTCGAAAACATGGGCGCGCAGATGGTGAAGGAAGTGGCTTCCAAGGCCTCTGACGATGCCGGTGACGGCACCACCACGGCCACCGTATTGGCACAGGCCATTGTAAACGAAGGCCTGAAAGCTGTTGCTGCGGGCATGAACCCCATGGATCTGAAGCGCGGTATCGACAAAGCTGTAATCGCTGCTGTTGAGCATGTTAAATCTATCGCCCAGCCCTGCACCGACAGCAAAGCCATCGCTCAGGTAGGCACTATCTCCGCCAACTCCGACGACTCCATCGGTGGCATCATCGCCGAAGCCATGGAAAAAGTGGGTAAAGAAGGTGTGATTACCGTTGAAGAGGGCAACAGCCTGGAAAACGAGCTGGACATCGTAGAAGGTATGCAGTTCGACCGCGGTTACCTGTCGCCTTACTTCATCAACAACCAAGACAACATGATTGCCGAGCACGAGAGCCCCTTCCTGTTGCTGGTTGACAAGAAGATCTCCAACATCCGCGAGCTGCTGCCTGTACTGGAAGCGGTTGCCAAAGCTGGCAAGCCACTGATCATCATCGCCGAAGACGTTGAAGGTGAAGCACTGGCTACGCTGGTTGTGAACAACATGCGCGGTATCGTGAAAGTGGCTGCCTGTAAGGCACCTGGCTTCGGCGATCGTCGCAAGGCTATGTTGCAGGACATCGCAATCCTGACCGGTGCCACTGTGATCTCTGAAGAAGTGGGCCTGGATCTGGAAAGCACCACACTTGAGCACTTGGGTTCAGCCAAGCGCGTTACCCTGAGCAAAGAAAACACCACCATCGTTGACGGTGCTGGCAACGCAGACGACATCAAAGCGCGCGTTCAGCAGATCCGTGTTCAGATCGAAGACACCAGCTCTGATTACGACCGCGAAAAATTGCAAGAGCGCGTGGCCAAGCTGGCCGGCGGTGTTGCGGTAATCAAGGTTGGCGCTGCCACCGAAGTGGAAATGAAAGAGAAGAAAGCCCGCGTTGAAGATGCCCTGCACGCAACCCGTGCTGCGGTAGAAGAAGGCGTGGTACCTGGCGGTGGTACTGCACTGTTGCGCGCCGTTGAAGCCATCAAAGATCTGGTGGGCGACAACGACGAGCAAACTGCCGGTATCAACCTGGCCCGTCGCGCGATGGAAGCGCCGCTGCGCCAGATCGTTGCCAACGCCGGTGAAGAGTCTTCAGTGGTTGCCGACAAGGTGAAAGCCGGTACCGGTAATTTTGGTTACAACGCGGCCAACGGCACCTACGGCGATATGCTGGAAATGGGTATCCTTGATCCCGCGAAAGTTACCCGTACTGCGCTGCAGGCGGCTGGCTCTATCGCTGGTCTGATGATCACCACCGAAGCCATGGTTGCAGACAAGCCAGAAGACAAGTCAGCTGCACCTGCAATGCCTGACATGGGCGGCATGGGTGGCATGGGCGGCATGATGTAATTTGCCAAACCCATAAAAAAACCCGCCTTTTGGCGGGTTTTTTTATGGCTGTAATAATCGACTACACCACAAACACAAAGCCCTGTTGCATCAGACTTTCGTAGACGGCGGGGTCAAAGCGATACAGGGTGGCGGCGCGGTGCGCCACGCCCTGTTGCTTTTCATTACACGAGACCAATAAATTCATTTTGCTCATCTTGCGTCGGAAATTGGGCTTGTCAAGTTTCACATCCAAAATGCCTTCATAGAGCTCCTGCAATTGCAGCAGGGTGAACTTCTCGGGCAGCAGGTTAAAGCCAATGGGCTCGTGGCGAATTTTATGGCGCAAAAAAGCCAAGCCAAAGTCTAAAATTTCGCGGTGGTCAAAAATCAGATGGGGCACATCCTTCAGGTTAAACCAACCCACGGCCTCTGCGCGCTCGCCGGGCGCAATGGCACAATCTTCCGCTCGAATGAGCGCGTAATAGGCAATGGTAACCACTCGCTCGTGGGCCCGGTCGACGCGACCAAAGGCGCGCAACTGCTCTAAATACAAGTCGCTGGCACCGGTCAGCTCGCGCAGTGCCAGGGCTGCGGCATCGTCTAAATCTTGGTCGAGTGCCACCCGTCCACCGGGCAGGCCCCACTGGCCTTTACTTTCCCCTACGGCGTGTTTCACAAGCAATATTTGTAATTGGCTGCCATCTAAACCAAAGATCACGTTATCAATCGTGATTTCTTTTAATTCGCTCTTTTGCACGGGTTGATCGGCCTCCTAGAGGTTTGCACATGGGCTAGGGTACCCGGTTACGGCCTAAATTGGGAGCGCAAGGCACAAAGTGCGCATATAGGGGCCGCAGCCAGGAACTCTAAGTCCCCTCTGGCTGTCTCATGCCCATTGAATAACAGCCACCCCGTGGAGCGCCTTGATCACACTTAAGCGTGCGCCGCAGCTGCCCAGACGAATAGTAGCACCGCGTTTGCCAAAGCGAACGGCAGGTTTGCGCCGGGCATTGCGCGCCTACCACCGAGCGCGCCTGATCGAGGCGCCGCCACCGGCTAGAGCGCCCTGGCGGATTTGGCTGTTAGGTTGCAGTCTATTTGCGGCACTGTTTATGGGCGTAAATGCACTATGGCCGGGGCAGGGTGCTGCGCAATTGACCGAGCGAGTGGCGGGCTCACTGCGGGTGGATGTCCGGCAGGTGGCCGCTACAGACGCTGTGCCGGTAGCACAACCTGTGCCCGAACCAACCTTGCCGCTACCGGCGGCCGTACCTGCTAAGTCGGCGGGGCGCACGCGGCCCGAGCCTCAGACCATTTTGCGGCCGAAGCCCCGCTCCCTCGCCGAAAGCCGGGCAGAGGCTATGGCAGAATGGCAGTCTACCCTGGCGGAGTCAGGCCCCACCGCAGCCGGCAAAAAAGTGTTTAATCCGGCATTGGCTGCGCGGCTCGATCAGATTGCCGCGCCAGTTATCCGCTCTACTGAGGCGTTTGCACTGGCGCCCGATGCCTTTGGCCGACAGGCGGTGATCATTGGCGACCGCTGTTTTCAAGTCGAGAAGTTGGACGACCAGGCCTTGCGGGGCATGGCCGCGTGGGAACCCGTCAGTTGCCAGCCGGGAGGGCAGGCGCCCAGTATCCAATTGAGAAAATTGCGTGCGGATTAACGCCTGCCGGGTTTGCAACTTGTGCACCGGCCTATCACAATAAGGCGAATTTTTTCAGGTGCAGCCGCTGTTATGCTCAACCTTCAATCTGTGTCTTTTGCGTTGTTGTTTGCTTTTGCGGTACAGCAGGTAAGTGCTCAGTCTGACGCCACCGACGCCGCTCCGATCGAGAGTCCCGCAGTGGCAGAGGAGGCCAGCGCACAATCCCAAGCCCTCGTACCTGAAGCGTCGAAAACTGCGCCCTCGAATTCAGAGTCCTCGATACTTGAACCCGCAGCTGAGCCTGTGCGGCAGGCGCCTAAACCCGCGAAAAAGGCCGCGGTCGTAGAGGCACCTACAGACACCCAGTCGCCCGCTAGCCCGCCGTCGCAAGCGGTGCCTGATTCACAGCCTGCCGGTATCGAAGCCCCCGCCGCCTCGTCCGCACCGCCAAAAAGTGGGCGAGCGGAGCCGACCTTAGCGGCGGGCCAGACTGTTGATGGTTCGTCGCGCGCGCCTGAGTCCGAGCAGAGCGCAACGGATGACTCTTCTGCCCCCGTGGCCGACGAAGAGGGCGCCTCTGCGGCTCCCACGGCGGAAAACATTAACTTGCGCGAGGTGGTTGAATCGCCCACTGCGGACGAATTGTTTGCGCCTGTCTCCGACGGCGAGGTGGAACCACAGCCGTCCGTCAATAGCGAGGCGCGGCTAAGTGCTGCGGAAGCCGTGCGAACGCCTAACAGCGTGCGCCGATTACTGGGTGTGGATATTCCGCCGGGTACCACCACGCGCCTGGACTGGACACCTTCGAAATCCTTCAGCGGTATGGCGGTGGATACGCCCGTGTTGGTGGTGAATGGCGCCTGGGATGGCCCCACCCTTTGCTTGACGGCCGCCATTCATGGCGATGAATTGAACGGGATTGAAATGGTGCGTAGGGTGATGTACGACCTGTCACCGGCCAAGCTGCACGGCATGGTGGTGGGAGTGCCCATCGTTAATTTGTTGGGTTTTTCCCGCAATTCCCGCTATCTGCCCGACCGGCGCGATTTAAACCGCTACTTTCCTGGCAACCCGCGGGGTAGCGTGGCATCGCGTTTGGCACACGCGTTTTTTAACGACGTAATTATGCAGTGCAACGCACTGGTCGATTTGCATACGGGGTCTTTCTACCGCACAAACATTACTCAGCTGCGCGCCGATATGCGCAAGCCCATGGTGGCGCAATTTGCCGAGTTATTTGGCGATATTCCGGTGCTCAATACCAGCGGCAACGGCAGTTCACTGCGTGCAGCGGCGGTGCGTGCAGGCATTCCCACCGTGACGCTCGAAGCCGGCGAGCCCATGCGCATGCAGGTGGAAGTGGTTGAAGAAGGGGTTAAGGCCATCAATACCCTGCTGGAAAAAAACGGTATGTACCCCAGTTTTAGCCTATGGGCCAAACCATCGCCCGCCTACTACCGCTCGGCCTGGGTCAGGGCCAATGCCTCGGGTATTTTGTTCAGCCATATTAAATTGGGCGGACGCGTGAAAAAGGGCGACAAGCTGGGCGAGGTTATCAATCCGGTGACCAATGAAAAGCGAGTCATAGTGTCTAATTACGACGGTCGGGTGCTGGGCATGGCGCTAGACCAATTTGTGTTGCCCGGCTTTGCCGCCTATCACATCGGCATACGCGAGCCGCGTACGGCGGCAGTGAAGGCAGTAAATGTTGGCGCACGCGAAGAGGAAGTTGATGAGGACGGCCACTTGGCCACTGAAGATAAACCCGACGTATTAGAGGCGCCGAAGCCTTTGACACCGGAAGAAGAAGGCTTTGATGATGAATAAATCGGTAACGGCGGCATTAATTACCCTAGCGCTGGGATTGCCAGGGCTGGGTAGCACAGCGGAGTCGCCGCAGCAGTGGTATGCCGATGGAGAGACTGCTCTGCAAGCCGCATTGGCCCTGCAACCTAATACGCGGCAGGCGAAAAATGTAATTTTATTTGTGGGCGACGGCATGGGTATTTCTACAGTCACCGCCACGCGCATTTACGACGGTCAAATCCGTGGGGAAAGCGGTGAAGAAAATCGCTTGTCCTGGGAGCGCTTGCCTTACGTCGCATTGTCGAAAACCTACAACACCAACCTGCAAACCCCCGATTCTGCCGGCACCATGAGTGCCATGATGACGGGTGTAAAAACGGATTATGGCGTCATTGCTGTGGATCAGCGCGCGACTAAAGGCGATTGCGCCAGCAGTCGGCAGGCCGCCCAGCCCACGTTGCTCGAGCAGGCGGAGGCCGCCGGCATGGCCACGGGCATCGTCACCACAGCGCGCATCACCCACGCCACACCGGCGGCAACCTATGCTCATTCTCCTGATCGCGATTGGGAAAATGACAGCGACATGCCCGACGCGGCCAAGGCTGAAGGCTGTATTGATATTGCGCGTCAATTGATTGCCTTTAGCCACGGCGACGGACCCGAGGTGGTGTTGGGAGGCGGGCGCCGCAGCTTTTTGCCTCAGGGCGCCACAGATCCTGAGCATGCAGATAAAACCGGTGAGCGCACCGACGGCCGCAACTTGATCGCCGAGTGGCAACAACAACCGCAGCGCTTATTTGTTTGGAGCGGTGCTCAGTTGGCCAAGGTCGATCCCGCCAGCGCGCGTACCCACAAGTTGTTGGGCTTGTTTAGCCCGAGCCATATGGACTATGAGGCCGATCGACGCCAGGCCGATCACGCCGATCCCTCATTGGCAGAAATGACACAGGTGGCGCTCAGTCGTCTGCAGCAATTTCCCGAGGGGTATTTTCTGATGGTGGAGGGCGGTCGTATCGATCACGCTCACCATGCCGGCAATGCCGCCCGCGCGCTGGCCGATGGTCAGGCATTACATGCCGCCGTGGCCAAGGCGCTGTCGATGGTGGATTTGAGCGACACGCTGGTGGTGGTCACCGCCGATCACAGCCATGTGTTTACCATGGCGGGCTACCCGGCGCGCGGTAACCCCATTCTGGGATTGGTACACGCGCCGGGCCCAGATGATAAGCCGATGTCGGAGCCTCTGCGCGCCCTGGACAATAGACCTTATACCACCTTGGGTTACCTTAACGGGCCGGGCTATGCTGCCAATAGCACACTGGCGGCGCGCGAGCAGCAAGCGCCCAACAGCGGCCGCCACCTGACCGCCAAAGTGGCGGTAACCCACCGCGATTTTTTCCAGGAGAGTCTGGTACCGCTATCGTCAGAGACCCACGGCGGCGAAGATGTGGCCATCTATGCCGGTGGGCCCTGGGCGCACTTGTTTCACCAAACCCACGAGCAAAATTATATCTACCATGTGATGCGCCACGCGCTTGGGCTGCCAGAACGGAGCCAGTGGGCAAAGTCTAAGTCTGGTAAGGATGCCGAGGGCGGGCGCTAACCCGCTAATGTTGCAGTAAGTTTACCGCGGCGTATCGTCTGATCGAAAGGCGTCCGACAGGGCTGCTTTTTCGTCGCTGCTGATGTGGGTTTCAGTCGTGATGTCGGCGATGCCGCTGACCACGCGGTTGCGTCCCGCCGCCTTGGCCCGGTACACCAGTTTGTCGGTGCGGGCAATAAAGCTGTCGGGTGTGTCTGGGTCTGTGTGGCGATAAGTATCTATACCGATACTGGCCGTTAAGCTCAGCGGGCCCTCGGTAAGGGCGACGGGGCTGGCGGCAATGGTAGCGCGCAAGCGCTCTGCTACAAAGCGGCCGGTAAATAGGTCGGTCCCAGGTAAGATCACCACAAATTCCTCTCCACCGTAGCGGCAGGCAATATCGAGGCGCCGCAAATTATCCTGCAACAGCTGCGCTAAGTGTTTGAGAGCGGTATTGCCAGCTTCGTGGCCGTGCCGATCATTGACCTGCTTGAAGTGATCCAAATCGATGAACAGCAGGCTGGTGGGGTTGCTCGAGCGCTGGGTGCGCTCCATTTCCTGGGCCAGTGCATCGCGAAAGTGGCGCTGATTAAACAGCTGGGTCAAGCCATCGGTGCGCGCTTGTTGGCGCAACAGCCGCAATTCAGCCATAAGCGGGCAATCGGTATCGCCTGCTGGGCAGCCGAGCTTAGGGCAGTGGGGATCAGATGGCGACGTCATGCGGGCGAGTGTGCATCCAATGCTGAAGTGTGAGCCCTAAGTGTAGGCTGTAAGCGCCCCCTGTGTGAATAGCCTAACTTTCTACTGATGGCAAAATAACCGTGAGCTGTGCATGATAGCGCCGAAGGATACCTATCAAAGGATGTTGCTATGTTTACCCGTATTTTTGCCTTGATCCTGCTAGTTTGTAGCAGTGTCAGTTTCGCTGAAGCGCCGCTCACCCGCGCTAACCTCAGTCAATATTTTGAAGCGCTGGCTGGATTGAATACCGATATGGCCCCCTACCGAGACCAGCTTGATCAACTGGAAGCGTCTCACGGGGACCTCGATATCACCGATGGCAAGGCTTGGGCTGCACTGATAAAAGCGCAGCCCTATGCTGGTAAAATTACCGCCAGCCTCAAACGGCACGGATTTGATTCTATCGACGCCTTTGCCGGCTATGGCGCCCGCTTGTTTACCGCCATGATGGCCGTAAGCTACGAGCAGGCACCGGCGGAAATGGCGTCGGCGATGGGCATGGGCGATGAGCAGCTGGCCCAAATGCGCGCGCAGGGAATGGATGAGGCAATGGTGGCGCAAATGGAGACCGCCATGGCTGAAAGCCGCAAGATGATGCAGACCATGCAAACGGCGGCTGGCCGGGCTTCCGAAGCTGATAAGTTGGCGGTGAAACAGAATTTTGAATGGCTTCAGCAGCAGTTTGAGTTGATTGACAGCTCGGATTCGTCGGACGACGACGGTTTCATGGATAACTAAAAAATAGCGTGCATTGCCGCAATTCCAAAGGCCGGTTATAAACCGGCCTTTTTTGTGACCGACTATCCACCTTCCGTGTGCATCGGCGCACAGGCTGTTAAATCAATTTGTCATAGTGTGACTTACAAGTTCTCGTTTCGGTTTTTAAAACCACGCCTTTGAGAATCATTACCACCCAATATTCCTAATAGTTATTTGATCTAATAAATTATGCCATAATAATTGTTTTTGGTTATTAAAAATAGCATACATTGTATTTGCCCAAGCGAAGTGGAGCGGGCAGCGACAGCGGCAGTCGAATCAACCCAATGAGCGCTAGACTCGCGGAGAGTAAATACGATGACAAAATTATCTTTAATTCCAGTAATTGGCTTGTGTTCCAGCTTGGCATTGTTAACGGCCTGCGGCGGCGGTGGCAGCTCTTCTGGCTCAGTAGCCGAGGCCGTCAACCCAACCCCAACCCCGACACCCACACCCACGGCCACGCAGACGGTACAAGCTACCGAAACGCTTGTATTGCCCGAGTCACTGGAAGTGGTGACCACCAGTAATGCGGGCAACAATGCAGTGCGCGCCACGGTTAAAAAAGGCGTATTCGCTGGTGTACAGTCGGTGGCACCCACAGATGCTGGCACCGATTACACTCTGGCAAAACAGCACGTGCACACCTGGATTGAAGCGCTAGAACCTGTGGAAATGGTTAACAGTATCTTGTGCTTTTCGGGCAAATTGAAGGCCAATGAATTCGTGAACGAGGGCGCCTACTTGGCGCTGGTGGATGAATCCCAATGTTTTAATGAAGAGGGCGGCGAAACGCAACTGAGTGCCAACGGGCAAACCCAAAGCGCGGACACCCGCAAGCGCTTTATCAATGCTGTGGTCAATGCTACACGCGCCGACGACAGCTCGCCGTTGATTGTCGAAGCCTGGATTAAAGATGTTGCCGGTGACGGACCCAGTAGCCCTATGTCGGTAAAAATGCGCGCGGTAATTAGCGAGGGTGCCAGCGACGAAAACCCCTTCGGTAAATTTTCCTTTACCTGGAATATGGTCGACCGTTTAGAGGGCGAAAGCACGCAATACGGCTCGGGTGAAATTTTAACGGTCGACGCCCTGGAGGGATTTACCGGCTTTACCTTGTACGAACAAAACGGCGCCGATGAAGGTGATTTTATTTTCTCCAGAGAGCAAACCGCCAGTGTCGTTATGCGCAATGACATGAGCGATGGTGTGGCACTCACCGGGTATCAGGAAGAAAATCCGTATTTCAGCGGCGGCAACACATTTGCCTTGTCTTTTAACGAGGCCAACGTCTTGGTGCAAACGGCGGATGATTACGCCAGTCTGCCTTACAAGTCGGGCGACAACAGCGCCGGCGCCTGTTTGAGTCGCACCAATTTTGATGAGCACGTGTGGCGCTACGATCTTTTTGATGCGACCAGCGGCGACCGCGTACAAGTTAATTCTGGCTTTCCCATCCGTTTTGATGCCGATGGCGACGGCAGCTTTGATAAGCACGGCTATGTGGGCTACCACGGTGTTTGGGTTGATGGTGAAGATAGCTTGGCCGATGGCGCCATTGTCCAGCGTGAAACCTTCGGCGATAGTCAGAGCACCGCGCAGCAGTACACCGTTCAGTCTGCACCTGGCCGCTTGGTGAAATACCAGATGGAGAATCTGGCGTTAGCCGATGCGCGTGGCACCGATTTGATGTATTGGGATCAGGAGGCCAATGGCGCGGGCTACGATCAGTGGGTGGTTCGCTACCTGACGGTCGCCGATGACAACGCGCCCAGCGATGGTTTTTATATCGTGGCGGGCATGAGCTTTGGCGACCACAATAGCGACGGCACCGAGGCGTCATCTGGTCCGCAGCGCGAAGCGCTGGACATGCCGGTGGCGTTGACGCCGCACAACGATTGGCACGTATTCCACTTCTGGTCCAACCAGCTGGGCGGGGAAGTGCGCTACAAGGCCGGCGCCAGCGCGCTGAAATTCTATCGCGAGACGGTGCTCACTGGCGCTGAAGCAGATACTTTTGCGAACGGCGATCTGAACTTGGTTTGCCTGTTCGATTGCCCGAAAGGCACCGTGACAGAGAGCTTGTTGGGTGGTTGGGGCGAAGATAACAGCCCGCTCTTTAATCCAGACACCTTGGACGCTGCGCCCGCCTACAGTTTTTCAACCAGTGGCGATCACCGGTTAACTCTGGTGCGTACCAGCACAGATGAGGCCGTGGTTTTTGATGACGCCATCACCCGCCAACAGCTAGAGGCCAATCAATCGCCTTGGGCATGGGGGCTGCGTTCGGGAGCGATGGTTCTGGCGTCCGATGCGGACCTGCTAACCAATGTGTGGGATATCCACGATACCAACTTGGTGACCACCTACTACCAGTGGGAAACCGGTTTTGATCAGTGGCAGCGCCAGACCAGCTTGATTAACAACAGCACGGGTGAGCGCGTGAGTTTTGATCGCCCCATTAATTTCAGCTATCGACACAGCAACACCAATGATCGCAATGGCGACGCCGGTCAATACCACGGCCAAACCTTCCAGATTCACTACGGTGGTAAAGGTGATTTTGGCGGCATTCCACACCAGCAAAATGGCGATCGGTGGAACCCTGCCTTTAGTATTGCTGACGGCGTGGTCATGGGCGACAACAACGAGTATGTAATTAAGGCACGCGATATCGAGCGGCAAATGGCCGAGGATGCCAATGGCTGCAACCAGCTGGTGGCGAACGACCCTGCAGCGCCACTGCCGGAGGGCATTACCCAGGACAACGATATGGGTGACATGCCAAGTGTTGATGCCGCGCCGGCTGTAATCGATGGTGAAGTGCAATAGCCAACAACCGTAAACCCTGCGATGACTTCCACTCGGTGATTTAGCAGTTGTCATCCTTAGCCCGGCGATGCCGGGCTTTTTTTATGGGCACAGCTAGCCGAATTGGCCCGCTTGATAGTCATCAAAGGCTTGCATCAACTCTTCGCGGCGATTCATGACAAAAGGGCCGTGGCGGGCAATGGGCTCGTGCAGCGGCTGCGCGCCGAAAATCAATGCGCGGGCCTTCCCGGTCATGTGCAAGTCGCTCGCCTCTGACAAGACCGCCAGTTGCTGGGTGTTTACCTGAGTATCGACGATATTAAGTTGGCCTTCGTACACATACAACAGTGTGCGCGGCGGCAAGGTCAGCTGCGTTTGCCCATCCAATGCCACGTCCAGCAGCGTGGGGCGGGTTACGATGTCCTGTACCGGCCCTTCGCGATCGCCGACTGCGCCCGCCATCACTCGAATTTGGGCATCGTCTACCTGCACGGTGGGAATATTCTGTGCGGGAATGTCCTGGTAGCGCGGCGGCATCATTTTATGTGAGGCCGGCAGATTGACCCACAGCTGAAACCCCCACAGTCTGCCGCTGACTTGCTCGGGCATTTCTGAGTGAACGATTCCGCTACCGGCGGTCATCCACTGCACGCCACCGGATTCAATGACACCCTCGTTACCGCGGCTGTCGCGGTGGCGCATCTTGCCCTCCAGCATGATAGTGACAGTCTCAAAGCCCCGGTGGGGGTGATTGGGAAAACCGGCCAGGTAGTCTTCTGCCTGATCGGCCCGAATTTCATCGAGCATTAAAAACGGATTCAGGTCGGGCAGCTGGTGGCTGCCGAGCGAGCGAAACAGCTTAACGCCGGCGCCGTCTTGCGCCGGTACTGCATTGATTAACTTGACGACCTTTTTCATGGTGCCTCCTCGCGTGCGTGGGCTGTCAGGCGGCGGCAATGGCGCTGCGCGCCGCGCTGATGGCCTGGTCTCGGTCTGCAGAGGCCAGGGTTTCCGCGTAAATGTAATTGAGGTTTTTCAGACCGATAAAGCCCAAAAATTGCGATACAAAGGGTGCCTGATGATCGTGGGGGCTGTGGGCATAGGCGCCGCCCCGTGTCGCCAGCAGGGTCACCGGCTTATCCGCCAACAAGCCCACCGGGCCTTGATCGGTGTATTTGAAGGTGCGGCCAGCGCGGGCCAGGTGATCCATCCAGGCCTTTAATTGCGACGGCACGCCAAAATTGTACATCGGCAGACCAATCACAATGGCGTCGGCTTGCTCGATCTCGGCAATCAGTTGATCGGACAGCGCCTGGATGGGTGCCTGCGTGGCGTCCGGTGTCTTCGCATTGATGGCGGCAAAGCGGGTGCCGTCCAAGTGTGGAATCGGCGTGGCCGCCAAATTGCGCTCGGTTACCTGGGTCGGGCTATGGCTTGCTATCCAATGGTCGATCAATTGATTTGAGCTGGAATTGTCGCCGAGGATGCTGGTGCGAATGGCTAGCAGGTGCATAATAAGTCTCCTTTGGTCATCAAAATTGATGTGATAACCCAATATAACCAGAGCCCTGGGTGGTAAAAAGCGGTATATTTTGAGCTTTAACATCAAAAATTTTGAATAATATGGGTTGGCTGCCCGAGGAGTTCCCATGTTGACCCTGGATGCCCTGTTGGTACTGGATGCCATAGACAGACGCGGCAGCTTTGCCGCAGCCGCCGAGGAGCTGCACCGTGTGCCATCGGCACTGTCTTATACGGTTAAGCAGTTGGAAGAGTTTTTGTCCCTGACCCTGTTTGACCGCTCGGGTCAGCGAGCGGTGATGACCGAGGCCGGGCGCCAAATTCTAAAACAGGGGCGCCAACTCTTGCAGGGCGCAGATCAGCTTACCGAGCGCGCGCGCCAGATCGCCACCGGCTGGGAGCCTCGGGTGCGTATAGTGGTGGAATCTATTTTGCCTATGGCGCCCCTGTGGCCGGTGATCGCAGGGTTCTCTGAGGCGCACCCCAATATAGAAATTGATGTGAGCGAGCAAACCATGAGCGGCAGCTGGGAGGCCTTGGTGGATCAGCGGGCCGACCTGCTGATCGGCGTGCCCCATGCCGAACCTGCGGGCGTGTCCGTGGCCAAGGCCGAGATGGGGCAATTTTGTGCTCAGCTGGTGTGCGCGCCCCAGCATCCCTTGGCGACCTTGCCGCGCGAGAAACAGACAGCACAGGCGCTCAAACAGCACGCGCAAATTGTGTTGCGCGACTCGGCCCGGCGCCTGCCGCCGCGTTCGGTGGGCTTATATGAAGTGCGGCGCCAAATTCTGGTGGATCACTACTATGCCAAAGAGCAGGCTATTCTGGCGGGGCTAGGGTTTGGCCAGTTGCCGAAGGCGCGGGTACAGCGTTACTTGGATGCCGGCTCGCTGGTCTCGTTAGAAGCCATTAAGCCCATTCACGCCGTTCCATTGTGCATTGCTTGGCAGCCCGAGCGTGTGGGGAGGGGCGCGACCTGGATTAAAGACGCCCTGTTGAGCGAACAGCGCTACGCGGAATATTTGTGGTTCAATAAATAAGGCGGTGACGATGTTGTTGCTCGGGAGGACGCAACGACAAGTGCGGTATTGAGTGATTGCACCCACTGTTTAATTTGGCCGTGCGATTAAGTGCGTGTTAAACGCGCCGACGGGGGTGTCTTATTTTGTCGGATTCCAATCATTTTTCTTGGTACGCCAGTACGTTGCTATTCTGCGACCGGGTGCAGATTTTTTGGCGAAAAACCCTTTTTAATTACAGGTAACTTCTTTATCATGCCGCCGTCAATTTATGGCGAGTTATCTAAAAGGAGTTTTACTATGCGAGCTCTTCGCAAAATTTTATCCGTTGCTTGTGTTGCTACATTACCTGCCGTTGCCGCTGCGCAAGATTACCAGGTAGAAGTAAACGCGGGTTACGTTTCTGATACCGAATACGATATCGATGCGGTTGCCCTGGGTGGCACTTACCACTGGCAGCAGGTGTCCACAGCGGGCAACCCACTGGCTGAAGCCGCGTTCCTGGAGCGCGTGGGCGGTATCTCTGTTAACTACTTGAATGTCGATACTGACTTTGGCGACGCTGATGCATGGGCCTTAGAAGCCGATCACTACTTCGATGGCGGTTTCTACTTGGCCGGTCGCTACACCATGCCCGATGAAGGCGACAACACCTGGGGCGCGTCAGTGGGCTTCGTACCCGTTGATGGCCTGCTGTTGGCTGTTGATGCCGACGACAATGGCGACGACGTAGACTACACCGGTCGCGTTAAGTACGTGGGCAAGCTGGCGGGCGACACTGCCTGGGGCCTGGACGCGGCTATCGCCGATGAAACTTACACTCTGGGTGCAAGCTACTTCTTCAATGCGGCCTTTAACATTGGCGCAGATCTGATTGTGCAAGACGAAGCTGACTCCACTGCGCTGGCGCTGGAAGCCAAGTACTTCTTCACGCCTGCTGTATGGGCGTCTGCTGCCTATAGCACCGACGTGGCTGGCGATGCAGAAATCTCCACTTGGGGCATTGCAGCTGGCTTGCGTTTCTAAGCCATTGCACCCCCGGTCTATTTGACCGATTATGGGCACTTTCTCACTGGATTGAGGAAGTGCCCATGCATTGGTTGAACCCTACTTTCACTGCCGTAGACGCGGCAGGTCAATCGATTTCCTACCGCGATGGCAAGCGACTGGCTTGGGCTTGGTCGGTCATCAACCCGCTGTTTTGCTGGCTCGGTATTGGTTTGTATACGCTTACCGATCACGAGGCCTGGCTCTGGTTTCCGCTGCTGCAAGGCTACGTTATTTTTCCGCTGCTCGATTGGCTCATCGGCGAAGACACCAACAATCCGCCCGAAGCCGTTGTGCCCCAGTTGGAGCAAGATCGCTACTACCGCTGGCTCACCTATTTGGTTGTTCCCGTTCACTATTTGGCGTTAATTGGCGCTGCCTGGTGGTTGGCAACGCATACGGTCAGCGTCTGGGGGTATCTCGCCATCAGCATGTCGGTGGGTCTCGCGGCGGGCCTGGGTATTAATACCGGGCACGAACTAGGTCATAAAAATCGCAGTCTCGATCGCTGGATGGCCAAGCTGGTTTTGGCCGTGCCTTTTTACGGTCACTTTTGGATTGAGCACAACCGGGGGCATCATCGTCACGTTTCGACGCCTGAAGATACGGCGTCTTCCCGTATGGGAGAAAATATCTACCGATTTGCGCTGCGAGAAATGCCTGGCGGACTGGTGCGCGGCTGGCAGTTGGAGGCCGAGCGCTTAGCGAAGCGCGGCCAATCGGCGTGGAGTTTGGAAAATGAAATACTGCACTCCTATGCCATTTCCGTGTTATTACAGGGCGGGCTGTTGGTGTGGCTAGGCTGGCAATTACTGCCGTTTCTCATTATTCACAATGTATTGGCTTGGTGGCAGTTAACCAGCGCTAATTACATTGAGCACTACGGACTTTTGCGCGCTAAAAAAGATAATGGTCGATATGAACCCTGCGCGCCACACCATTCCTGGAATTCCAATCACAAACTCACCAATCAAATTTTGTTTCATTTGCAGCGCCACAGTGATCATCACGCCAACATGGCACGTGCTTACCAATCGCTGCGCGATTTTCCCGATCTACCCAGGTTACCCAATGGTTATTACGGCATGTTTTTAGTGGCCTATGTGCCGGCGTTGTGGTTTCGGCTGATGGATAGAAAATTATTAGCGTTAAAGCATGTGCAGGGCGACTTGGACAAAGTGAATATTGACCCTGCAAAGCGTGAGGAAATTTTGGCGCGCTACGGTAGCGGAGTCGGCGCAGGCTAATCGTCGAATCGCAGTTTAGGTGCCGGGCGGCGCGCAGTGTAAGTTTGGAGGTTAGGGTGCTGGGTTATTTGGGAAAGTGGGCCTTTAAAAGTTTACTGATGATGGCGTTAATGCTGGGCGTCAGCAGTTATTTGCTGTACCTCCGTACCGGTCATACACCTTGGTCATTGCTGGGTATTCACTCCTGGCAGGATTTGACCCGCAAAGCCGCGCCTGAAATGAATGTGCAGCAACTGGGTGAGCAGGTAGTACGCAAGGTTCAGGCGTTAGGCGACGAAGCGACCGCCGCGCTGCCCGACAGTTTGCCGGCCGCATTGAAGCCAGAGCCCCGCGAGCCCCAGCGCGTATACCGCTGGGTGGACGCGCAGGGTGTGACTCATTTTAGTGAAACCCCGCCAGCGGGCATTGTCGCCGATACCGTGATGCTGTCGCCCGATCGCAATGTGATTCAGAGTGCTGGCGGGCCATCCGAAGCGAATCAAAAGTTACCGACACCTAATACTGTAGAGGGCGTCCAAAAAATGGTGGACGACATTCATCAGCAGCGCGCGCAGGCGCTGCAATCGGCTGGGGAATAGCATGCTGTCTGTGCGCTTAGGCCCGCTTGATGTGAAATGGGCGCGCACGTATGATGGCGGGCCGTTTTAAGCTACCGAGATGTATCATGATTGCCGCGAAAAAACCCTATGGATTAATGGATAATTCCTTTCAATCCGCCGGTGGCTATGAAGGTATCAAGCAACTGGTGGATATTTTCTACGATGTCATGGCAACGCTCGATACCGCCAAGGTGATTCACGAAATGCACACAGAAGCGGACGTAATTCGCCGCGATAAACTCACGCGATTTTTGTGCGGTTGGCTGGGCGGCCCGCGCCTTTTTGCAGAAAGCTATGGACCTATCAATATTCCCAAAGTACACGCGCACTTACACATCACTGAGGCAGAGCGGGATGCCTGGTTGCTGTGCATGGAAAAGGCTCTGGAGCAGATGCCCTACGAAGAAGATTTTAAAGAGTATTTGTTGACCCAATTGCGCGTACCGGCCGAGCGCATACGGCAAGTGTCGCAAGTCGCACAGTCGTCGACCAATGGATAGTCTGAATTAGCCCTGTAGCAAAATCCTAGGCTTATCTTAGTACTATAGTTTATATTTCTGCTCGCTATGCGACTGTTCAGTCGCATGAAGAATTGATTCTGGACGCTTGTCTCACCCCTGACTAGTCTGCATGCAACCTTTGTCGATGGGCTCGGTTGCTGCATCGCGTGTTTTTTGTCGCCTGTACAACGATTACGTGGCCCCGCAGTTCGGCAATGGCCGCCGCATTTCGCGGGGGCCTATGCGAATAACAATGAACAGGGGATTGACGATGAGAGCACTCGCTTTAGCGTGTCTTTGTACACTGTGTTTACTACCCACTCACGCCGCACTTGCCGAGCCAGGCGATTACGGCTTCTGGAAAACCCTCGGTAACATCTTTTACCCAGAGCAGGCAAATGACCCGGTCAGTTTTGCGGAAACGCAGGGCATGTACCCGTTGCAACAGCCGGTGGCGGGATTCAATGACGGTTTTTCGCCCGGTAACTACAACAATTGGCAGAAAGTAAATGTACCACTCAGCAGTGGCGCAATGTGTGGCAATGGTTCACCATTTAAATTTTTCGTGTATCGGGTGCCAGATACCAATAACACGGTATTTTATTTTGAAGGCGGTGGCGCCTGTTGGGACTACGCTAGCTGCTCGGGCCAGGCGGGTATTCGCGGTGCGCGCAATCCCAATGGTATTCCCGACAACTACGTGCAAAACATCAACCTATTGGATTTTCAAAACTCTGCCAATTTGGGCACAGCGGCAGCGTCGCCAATTATCTATACCCACCACCCTTACAATCAATTTAAAACCGGTGAATGGAATATCGTTTACGTCCCCTATTGCACGGGCGATATTTACGTGGGCGATAAAACAGTGGTTTATGAAGATCCCACTGGGCAAAATTCAGACTTGATTTGGCACCACAATGGTTTGCGCAACGTGCAAGCGGTTACCTCGTGGGTCAAAAATAACCTTAAGAAGCCTACTCAGTTGGCGGTGACGGGATGCAGCGCGGGCAGCATTGGTGCGCTACTGAATTACTCCAAGTTGCGTGGACATTTTGATAGCAGTTATGGCTATCTGGTGGACGACTCCGGGCCTTTGTATGATGCACCTCTAAATAGTACAGATACGGCAAGCTACCCGTCGCTGCCGCTACATCAGGAGGTATTGGATTCTTGGACCATGTTTACGCCCGCGGGTGATCCTTCCGATGAAAACCCAATTAACATGCTGCGCCAGATTACCCCCGGGTTTGACGCCAACCGCCTGGCCAGTGTTTATGCGGGGCTTTCTTCGAAATTTCCGGGCGATCGATTGGGACTTACCCATTTCCTGGCCGATGGCAATTTCAGCTCTTACTCCTACGAGCGGTTTTACGATGACATTAAAAACGAACCCAATGATACGGTGAAGCTGAACAAGCTGCGCGCCAAATGGCAGCAGGACACAGCCGATAACCTAATACCTTTACTGGCCGCTACCGGTAATTGGAGTTACTACTTCCCCATGTACCGCGACTTTAATGAAAGTCATTGCACCACCGTATTGGATTTCCGCTACGGTGAAATAGAAGAGTTGGGCTTATCTTTATACGACTTCATGAATAATGTGGTGAATTATCGCGGTGGGGCGCCCATTCGCGCCGTTGAAACCGACAACGTATCGGATTATGTCAACAATCACGATTGGTTCTATGATTTGATTGATGGGTTGTTGTAGGTCAAATATCTCTTGCTAAAAAACCAGCGGTCATCCGCTGGTTTTCTAGATGGGATTGGTCAATTCCGTCTCGTCGTCTTCGGTCGCCTCATTCGCGGAGTTAGTGCCGCTTTCGTAGGCTGCAATGCGGGCTTCCAGCAAGCGCTGGCGCAGGTACTGCTGTTGGGTCATGCCGTTGGGGAAGTCAGACATTTGGCTGACTTCGGCCACAATGGCCTTTTCCTGTTGCTTGTAACTTTTAAATTCTGGTGTGTTCTCCGGATTGAAGCGCGCGGTATTGGCTTTTGCTTGTTGCCGGTAGGATTCAAGCATGGAATTGGCGCGTTGTTTAAACTCGTCGCGCGTGGCGCTGTTTTTTTCCAGCCAGGCCATTTTTAAGTGCAGCGCCTCAAAGCCCATCACCGCACCCGATGCCTCCAGAGAAGCAATGTATTCCCACATAGCTTGTGCTGTATCGGGATCATTTTCATCGCTGTTAAAGTAGGCTCGCATGGCATCTTTTTGCGACTCGCGCTGCAGGTAGCTGCGGACTTTAGGGTGTTGTAGCCAATCGGGATTGGCGTCTGCCTCTGAGTCTTGCAGGTAGCTGTCTGCCTGAGCGACAGCTGAAGCCAGTGTTTTTGACGTTGGCTTGTCGAGTGCGCTCCCTGCGTGCACGTCGTTCGGCACCGTGCCCGGTTTTAGTAGCCAGATTCCAGCGCCTACTGCGATGCCGAGTGATAGCGGTGCCGCCCAATACCAAGTCTTGTTCACTGTGGGCCTCCTGTGGTTTTGATATTCAGTTGTCGCCGCTCGGCGTAGGTTTGGCACTACGCCTTTGCGTCGAAAGGGTTGTCAGTCAGTATGGGCCAGAATGCGGGCTTCTGCCCGTTTTCCAATATGACCAGCTGTCCAAATTGTAGAAACACAAATTCACTTTGTGTGGGACGCAGAAAAATCCAATCGTCGATACCTAGCTGAATGCTGCGCGAGCCGTTGTACATTTCTTGGTTGGTGGAGCGCCCATACAAGGCGTTGTTGCTGAGTCCCTTTGGAGATTCGGGCTTGGCCTTCCAATAGCCACCGTAAGTAAAAAAGCTTTGCGCTTTGTTTGGGTTCCACAGGGCTTGTAGCTTGCCGAGGTTGATGCCGGGTATCTGGGTATCCTGGCCACGCTTTAAAACTGGCGCTGCGATAAAGCTGGCAGGCTGATGATCGGTCAGTGTGGGAATGTCAAAATCTGTGGGTTTTACCAGGCAGGAACCGGCAGCCAGTTCATTAAAGGCCCACCGGCCTTGGTTGTAGAGCTGGTAAGTGGGGCTGCCGCCACAGTTCAATGTCATGCGAGCTAGCTCGTCGCTGCTGAAGTAATCAGTTAAGCGGTGCACGGCGGCGGTATAGTTCTGTTGCGCTTTTTGCAGCCAGTGCGACACACTGCCCGGTAGTTTAACAACGTGCGGCTCGTAGCCCATTAAGCCGCCCAGTTGCAAATAAGGGTGCGCGTTAATACGCGCAATCATTTGGTCAAGTTGTGCCAGATCGGCAATGCCTCCGCGATGTAGCCCCACGTCTAGCTCGATATTTATGCGTAAGGGTTTTTGAAGCGCGTCCGCCAAGGCCCCATAGGCGGCGAGCCGCTCGGGTGTATCCACCAGCCATTGCAGCTGTGTGCTCGGATTAAACTGGCTAGTGCTGTCTCCGTGGACGCGGTAGAAATTGCGCGCTGCCTGAACTGGCATGGGCTTGCCCATTAACACATCAGCGTGCGGCAGTTGCTGCGCCACTTGATTGAGAAAAGGTTGGTGAAAAACCATCAGTCGATCGGTTTTGGCGCGCGCCATAATGTGGGCGAGCAGCGGTATAGAGGGCAGGGATTTAGCCACCACCCGGTAGTGAAACCGAGTGCCAATATGGCGGGTGAGCGTGTCGATATTGGCGTTGAGACGAGCGCGGTCAACTACCAGTCGGGGTGTGGCCAGGCCGGCACTGCGCAACTGCTCGCTGAGCTGTTCAAAATAAGGCGCGTGGTTTTGGCCGAGATCGCTCGGTCTGAGAAGCCAGGTAGCGAGTCCAGCCAGTGCGCCGCCGGCGAGTAATCTGCGCCGGCTTACAGTAGCTCTTGTCGATGGGGGCTTATGCATACTCGGCTCCGATAGATAAGTGCGTTTGCTGCGTGGCAAGGCAAATATTAACTGGCAAATAAACCGCGCAGATAGGAATTCAAAAATTTACCGTTTGGGTCGAGTTGCTCGCGCACCTCGCTAAAATCCCGCCAGTGCGGGTAGCTCGCCGCCAGTTGGTCGCGGCTCAATGTATTGAGTTTGCCCCAGTGGGGGCGGCCGCCGTGTTTTAACAAAATGGGTTCAATGGCCTTGAAGTAGGGGCGATAATCCTCGTTAAAGTAACGGTGTACCGCAATGGAAATACTGTCTTGTTGATAAAAGGGACTGAGCCAAATGTCATCGGCTGCCACGTAGCGTACTTCAATTGGGAAAAAGACTTCGGGAAAGTCCCGTTCCAGTCGCGTGCGGATTTCTGCCACCGCAATTAAGCCGGTTGCGCGGGGCAGGTGGTACTCCATTTCGTTGAAGCGCACGTTGCGGTCGGTGGCGTAGTTTTGCCAGCTGTCGGCAACGCTGATTTCTTTGCCCAGCGTCTTCATGTAGCTGCCGAGCACCAGCTCGCGAATGCGAGGACTGAAGGCTAGCCAGTCGCGGAGGTCCTTGAGGGTTTCTGCACCGTCATTTTGATCCAGCTTGGCCGTGCTACTCACCGGTAAATCGGTAATATCCTGCACGTCGGTAAAGCCCATGCCGGAAAACGGAATGTAATAGAATTCAAAATTTCGGTGTGTCGTTGCCAGGGTGTCGGCGTTGGCGAGAATATCTTCAAGAGGTAGCCATTCGGTTTCGCGTTTCAAACGATAGGGCTGTGTATTTTGCAGGCGCAGTTCGGTGACGATGCCGAGCGCGCCTAAATTGACCCGAGCGGCATGAAAAATATCGGCGTTCTCGCGGGCGCTACAGTGCATTAGCTCCCCGTTGGCGGTGAGCAGTGTTAGGGCCTGGATAAAACTCGACAGGCAGCCAATGTCGGCGCCGGTTCCGTGCGTCGCCGTGGCCAGTGCGCCAGCCAGGCTTTGTTCGTCTATATCGGGCATGTTGATCAGCGCTTGGCCTTTGGCCGCCAAGGGTTCGCCCAGATCACCCAGCCGACTACCGGCACTCAGAGTGGCGCTGCCATCGGCGTGGCACACCACTTGCTGAGGTAGGCGCGCCAATGAGATCAGCGTGTCGTCCGTGGGCACCAGTGCCGAAAACGAGTGGCCAGAACCCACGGGCCTGATGGTGCCCTGCGCCTCGGCTACTTGCTGTTGCAGTGCAGACAGGCTATCGGGTGCCAGGCGAAATTGTGGCTGGCAGGCTTGCGAGCCCGACCAGTTTTTCCAGCCGATGGGCGCGCGCGCCTGGGCCAGTTGCCAGGGGGCTAAGCTGGCGGCCAGGCTGAGTTGCACCAGTTGTCGTAGCAGTTGCCGGCGGCCGATGGGTGCCATAGTTATTGCGCCCCCTGCGCCATAAATACGATCAACTGTTCAAAATCCTCGGCGCTGCAATCCATGCACAGGCCCATGGGCGGCATACCTTTGTAACCGTCCACCACATGGTCGACCAGGGTGTCCATGCCCTGGGCCATGCGCGGTGCCCAGGCGCGGGTGTCACCGGTTTGCGGTGCGGTAGGGTTGCCGGTGCCGTGACAGGCGAAACAGCTGCGCTGGTATAAAGTGGCGACGGTGGGGTCCTGGGGTTGCAGGGCACGCGCCGCATTGGTGGCGGATGGGCCAGCGTCGCAGGCACTCAGCATCAACAGTGCGAGCAATGTGGCAAGTGGGATAACCGGGTTTGGCATGAGGGTCTCCAGTAGAACAGCCGGCAAGTGGCATCGCTTTGATTAAAAGCTAGTTATTATTAGCTTTTTGATGGTAGCGGTAACTGGGTGGCTCTGGCAATGGTGCTTTGGCGTTAAAATTCAACAAAGTGTGACTCTACCGTCACGCTTTGGCACGGCAGGGCGCAGGGCAGTGTGTATTGAATATGCTGTTGGCACGCAGCCGTTGGGCTATTGGCGCCAGTAGCCTTGCAGCATGTTGGCGGCTTCCTGCAGGGCGAACTGCACGGGCATGTCGGGGTCCTCTAGCGCCAGCTCAATGGCGCTGGAGGCCATGTGCAGAGTAAGCCGCAGGCGGCGCAGATTGTCGGGCGCGCGGGTTAAGGGCCAGTGAGCCAGAGCCCATTCGCTCATGGCGCGATGGGATTCCAGCAGTACATCCTGCATGACGGGCAGCGCGCGCAGGGCGCGCATCAGCTCGAGCCCGGCGGGTGTATTGGCAGTAACGGTATAGGTTTCTTGCAGCAGCGGTAGCAAGTTGTCGATCAGCGCATCTTGGCTGTGGTGGTACTCGGCAGACCAGGTCATCAATACCTGATTCTGGCGATCCATCAGGCGCGCGCCCAGGGTGTAGAGCAGCGCGTATTTGTTGGGAAAGTAGCGGTACAACGCCGGCGCCGAAATACCGGCTCGCTCGGCGATGGTATTGGTGGAGATGGCGTCTACGCCGGCCGACGCGAGCAGCTCGGCTGCTGCCGCCAGAATGCGCTCGTAGGTCGCAATGGCGCGGGCCTGCTGTGGCCGGTTTTTCTCCAACAACTGCACCGGTGCGGGTGTCGATGGGGCCGGGCGTTTGGCTGTCATTGCGGATCGCGCAGTTGGTCGACCCAGAGTGGATCGCCCACCGATAATAGCCCCTGGTCGGTACCCTGCAAGTAGGCGTTTTCACCAAAGGCCGGTGCTTTGCTATTGGCCGCTTTGCGGTGTTCGCCCGCACCGTAGGCGGGCATGGCATTGATACGCGCAAGCGTGCGATAGGGTTCCCAATCCGGTTGTTGCTCACCGGTGGCCTGATCCACCGTGGTCATGATGCAGCGCTCGCAGGGGTAGGCCAATTGCAAGGTAAAGTGGGTGTGGCGTAGGCGCGCGATTTTATGCTCGGCAAAGGGCTTGAGGCCCTGGATCACTAAATTGGGCCGAAACCGGTTCATGGGCACCGGCGGTTTACCATTTGCCAACAGTGTGTGATTGAGCGCGTCTAAACTGGCCTGGTTGGCGATGAGCAGCGGCGCCATATCTGCGAACACTGTGTGGGCTGGCCCCAAATATTGGGGCTTGGATTTGGGGCGGGGCTGTTTGCTTAAGCGCACCAGCCGCAGAGGCGTTGGGTGACTTAGGGTGTCGGTAAGCCATTCGCTGACACCGGGCCCCTCGTCCAAGACTTGAACCTCATCTTGCCAGATGCGCGCGCAGAATTCGGTAGCCTGGCCTGCAAACTCACGGTTTATGCGGTAGTCACTCTGAGCGCTTTGCAACCACAGGGCGTCATCGGTAAGGCGCGTGTGCAGGGTGGCCAGTTTGGGCAAGGTGCGCTGGGTGACGAAGCGCTGTTGGTGATCGATGATCATCCAGCGGCGGTCGTCGGCCAGGCCCCGGATATCGAGTGCACTGTGCGTCAGCTGAATACCGCGCAGGCTCTTTACCGGGTAGATCCATAAATCTGAGAGCGTCAGGGCCACGGCGCGTTTAATCTTTCTGTTGTTTTGCGAAGGCCGCCTGCTGTGCGTCGCTGGCAGGTTGTTGGTATTGGGCTTTCCACTCGTTGTAGGGCATGCCGTAAACCCGCTCGCGCGCGGCATCGTAGTCGATGTCGATGCCCTGTTCCGCCGCCGCGGCGGCGTACCACTTACTTAAGCAATTGCGGCAAAATCCGGCCAGGTTCATCAGGTCGATATTTTGCACGTCTTTGCGCTCGTCCAGGTGTGCCACCAGGCGACGAAAGGCAGCGGCCTCTAAGGCCTGCTGAGTTTGTGGGTCTAGTTCAGAAATTTTGCTCACGATAACAACTCGCTGAAAAGTAAAGTGTCCAGTGTATCACCCTCCTCAATGCGGGTGTGTGGCGGTACCACGGCCAGCGCGTTGGCCCAGCTGGTGGACGATAAAACGCCGGAGTTTTGATCGGGATAAGCGGTAATACTGTTGTTAGATTGCAGCCGCACCCGCAAAAATTCTTCGCGCACATTGGATTGCGGACGGCTAAAGTTTGCCTGCGCTTTTAGGCTTAGGGGTTGCACATCTCGCTGGCCCTGCAGGCGTTTGATAAACGGCCGCACAAACAATAAAAAGGTGACGAACACCGCCACGGGATTGCCGGGCAAGCCAAACAGCGGCGTCTGCTCAACGCGCCCGAAGGCCAGCGGTTTACCGGGCTTGAGAGCCAATTTCCATACGGCCAGCTCGCCCAGTTCAGCGACGCATTGTTTGATGTGATCCTCTTCGCCCACCGACACGCCGCCGCTGGTAATAATCAAGTCGGCCGACTGCGCGGCGTTTTTTAGCGCGGCGCGAATGGCGTTGGGTTCATCGGGCAGGCTGGTGTGGCTGGCGCTAATACCCAGTTTATGTAATAGCGCCGATAGCATGGGTCCGTTGGAGTTGTATATTTTGCCGGCACTGAGGGGAGTGCCGGGAGCGGTGAGTTCGTCGCCAGTGGATAAAATGGCCACCTTGGGGGGGCGCAGTACCGGCAGCTCGGCCAGCCCGAGCGAGGCCAGCAGGCCCAAGTCTTGCGGTTGCAGTAAATGGCCGGCGGCCAGCACGCGCTCGCCCACCCGCAGATCGGAGCCGGCGCGGCGAATGTTATTGCCGGGGCTCACTTGTTCTGGGAAGCGCACCCGGTCGTCTACCCGTTCGCACTGCTCCTGCATCACCACTGCGTCGGCGCCCTCGGGGATGGGGGCGCCGGTAAAAATGCGTGCGCAACTGCCCAAGTCCAGCGGCTGGGCGGCCTGGCCGGCGGCAATGCGCTGGCTCACGATCAGCGGCGACGCCAGCAGGTCGCGGGTGCATACCGCGTAGCCGTCCATGGCGCTATTGTCTTCATAGGGCACATTGATGGGCGCGTGCAGATCTTCGGCCAGGGCGCGCCCCAGGCAATCGGCCAGGGGCCGCTGTTCGCGCTCGGTTATGGGTACTGCGTGGCTCAATATGCGCGCCAGGGCCGTAGCCACAGGCGTCAGCTCGGGCCTCATAATTGGCGGCCCTTTTCGTTCAGCAGTGCCACAAAATTGCAGGGTTTGTGGCGGGCATCCAGCTGTTCGGCAATCAATTGCCAACCGGTTTTGCAGGCATTGGTTGAACCGGGCAGGCAAAAAATAACCGTGAAGTTGGCCAGCCCCGCCAGGGCGCGGGATTGTATGGTCGAGGAGCCGATGTCGCGGTAGGACACCTGTCGGAACAGCTCGCCAAAGCCCACCACTTCTTTATCCAGCAGCGGCGCGACCGCTTCGGGCGTGGAATCGCGGCCCGCAAAGCCGGTGCCACCGGTGATCAGAATGGCGTTAACTGCAGTGTCGGCAATCCAGGCGGAGCAGGCCGCGCGAATTTGGTAAATATCGTCTTTTACAATCACTTTGTGCGCCAACTTGTGACCGGCGGCCGTCAAGGCATCGACCAGTGTGCGGCCCGAGCTGTCGGTGTCTTCGGTGCGGGTGTCGGACACGGTGAGTACCGCAATATTGAGCGTTTGGAAGTCAGTCATGGGCCTTAGGTCCTGAAATCGAAGGTGAGTTGGCTTGGGCGCCGGTATAGGCCACCACAAAATCGGCTATGGCGGCGATGTCGTCGATGGCTAAAACGGGGCCGCAGCAGCCGTAGTCGGCCGGCGCCAGTGCGGGGTTGTCGGTGGCAATGGCCACTAAATTGTGCGCCTGCTCGGGTAGCGGGGTCAGATTATTGGCGGCGCGAATCACCTGAATTTTGGGGTGATCGGCCAGTTTGAAACCCTCCACCACCACCAGATCAACCGGTGCCAGGTGCGGCAGCAGTTCGCTCAGTTCGGGCTCGGGTTGGTCGCGCAGTTCGCGCATTAAGGCCCAGCGCTTGCCCGAGGCCAGGAGTACCTCGTGGGCGCCGGCCTCGCGGTGCTGGTAGCTGTCGCGCCCGGGTTGATCCACGTCGCAGGTGTGATGGGCGTGTTTGACGGTGGAGACACGCAGGCCGCGCGCGCAGAGCTCGGCCACCAGGCGCGTGACCAGGGTGGTTTTGCCGCTGTTTTTCCAGCCGGTAATACCGATGATTTTCATGGAGAGTCTAGGGGTGTGTGATTGGTTTGTCCGTGGCGGGAGTTTACCAGAGTCTGACGGCGGCGCCGGCTTGTATCGGGGATTTGCGCTGTGGGCACGGTCTTCCAGTGTTTCTGTGGCGGCACTGGGATATACTAGCTCGTTTGAATGAATTGGTTGGTAATTCAGCCACTTATCTACACAACACAGGCAGTTTGGCGCCCATGAGCTATCAGGTACTCGCCCGCAAATGGCGGCCCCGCATCTTCCGCGAAATGGTGGGGCAGGAGCATGTGCTTCAGGCATTGATCAATGCCCTCGATCACAACCGCCTGCACCATGCCTATTTGTTTACCGGCACCCGCGGTGTGGGCAAGACC
Source organism: Simiduia sp. (assembly GCF_058345725.1). NCBI lineage: Bacteria > Pseudomonadati > Pseudomonadota > Gammaproteobacteria > Cellvibrionales > Cellvibrionaceae > Simiduia > Simiduia sp. Next base: position 90,995 of record NZ_JBTUOC010000054.1, read on the forward strand.
ACCATTGCGCGCATTTTGGCCAAGTGCCTGAACTGCGAGACGGGCGTGAGTTCCGAGCCCTGTGGCCAGTGCGGCGCCTGTCAGGAAATTGCCGAGGGCCGCTTTGTCGATTTGATCGAAGTGGATGCGGCCAGCCGCACCAAGGTGGAAGATACCCGCGAGCTACTAGAAAACGTGCAATACGCGCCCACGCGCGGCCGCTACAAGGTGTATCTGATCGATGAAGTGCACATGCTCTCCACCAGCAGTTTTAATGCCCTGTTGAAAACACTGGAAGAGCCGCCACCGCACGTGAAGTTCCTGCTGGCCACCACAGACCCACAAAAGTTGCCGGTTACCGTGCTGTCGCGCTGCTTGCAATTTAACCTGAAAAACATGAACCCCGAGCGCATCGTGGGCCACTTGGCCTTTGTGCTCGAAAAAGAACTGGTGCCCTTTGACGACGCCGCGCTTTGGCAATTGGGCCGCGCCGCCGATGGCTCCATGCGCGACGCCCTGTCGCTTACCGATCAGGCCATCGCCTTTGGCAACGGCAAGGTGCAAGAGGCCGATGTGCGCGCCATGTTGGGCACCATCGACCAGGGTCTGGTGTACGACATGCTCGAAGCGCTGGCAGCCGGCGAGGGATCGGCGCTGTTTGCCGCAGTGAATCGGTTGGCCGAACACGCGCCCGATTACCAGGGCGCGCTGGCGGAAATGCTGTCGGTACTGCACCGTATTGCCATTGCCCAAGCCATGCCAGAGGCCATAGACAACAGCTTTGGCGACCGCGAACGGGTGTTGGCGCTGGCCGGTCAGATGCCAGCCGAAGATGTACAACTGTTTTATCAAACGGCGTTGCTGGGCCGGCGAGATTTGCCCCTGGCGCCCGATCCGCGCTCTGGTTTTGACATGGTATTGCTGCGCATGATGGCCTTTAAGCCCCAGGGCGTTGCCGATTTGCCTAAGGCTGCCTTGTCTGCACCTGCGGCCGGTACGCCAGCGGCGGTGGCGCCGGCGCAACCCAGGGCCGAGCCGGCCCCGGCGAGCACGGCCTCCGAGGCGCCAGCTCAGCCAGTGCAGCCCGCCCAACCTGCGCCGCCCGTCCAACCCAAGCAGTCCGTTCAGCCAACACCCGTCGCGCCAGCCGCTGTGCCCGAGGCAGTGACGCCTTCGGCGACAGCAGAGACAGCACTCGACGATTCCGATACGCCGCCCTGGGACGACGACACCCGCGGCGCCAATATGTACGCCGACGAAGCCGCACCCACGGCACGCTCGGCGCCCGCCGTTGAGAATGCCGACGCACCGGAGGCAGTCGCTGCGGTTCAAGCGGCCCAAGCGATTGAGTCTGTGCCAGCCCCGCGCGAACCAGCGCCTCAAGCGCAGACGCCGCCGATACCGCCGGCCGCCAAGGCTACACCGGTCGTCGCCGCCCCTGTTCCCCTGGTGACGGCACCGACTGATTCGCCCGAGCCGCTCAGCGAACAGCCCAAAAAGTTATCGCTGGCAGAGCTCAAGCCTGAGTCGTGGGTGGATTTGTACCTAGATCTACAGGTGGGCGGCGTTTTGCAGAGCACCGCCGCCAATAGCACGCTGGACGCCGTCGAGGGCAATCACTTGCGCTTTACGTTAGATGACGCCAACGCCAACTTGTTTGACGTCAGTCACCAACAGCGCTTGGCCGATTTGCTCACGGCCTATTTTGATGAGCCGGTTACTGTGGCCATCACGCCGGGCCAGGTGGTTGCGGAAACGCCCTCGGCCACGGCCATCCGGCTGCGCGCCGAGCAACAGGCGCGGGCCATGGACAGTATTAAATCCCATCCCCTGTTGCAGCGCCTGGAAGCTCACTTTCAGGCGCGTCTGGATGAACAAACGGTAGAACCGCTGTAAGCGCGGCCGATCAGTCACCAACCCGAGGTAAGGTTATGTTTGGCAATATGGGCGACCTGATGAAGCAGGCGCAACAAATGCAAGAAAAAATGCAGAAAATGCAAGAGGATCTGGCCAATGCGGAAGTCACTGGCAGCGCCGGCGCAGGTCTGGTGAGCGTGGTGATGAATGGTCGCCACGATGTGCGCAAAGTGACCGTCGATCCCACGCTGCTCACCGAAGACAAAGAGATGCTCGAGGATCTACTCGCAGCGGCGGTGAACGACGCCGTGCGCAAAGTCGAAGACAAAAACAAAGAACTTATGGGTTCCTTAACGGGCGGTATGCAAATGCCCCCCGGTTTTAAAATGCCGTTTTGAATTCGCCCATCCCTAAGCTTTTTCCACTGAGAGTCCTGCATGTTTAGCCCGTTAATCGATGAGCTCATGAATTCTCTGCGCTGCCTGCCCGGTGTGGGCCCCAAGTCTGCGCAGCGCATGGCACTGCATTTATTGGAGCGCGACCGCGAAGGTGCCAGCCGGTTGGCGCAAGCGCTCAGTGCATCGGTAGCAGGGGTGGGCGAATGTCGACGCTGCCGTACGCTGACCGAGCAGGACTTGTGCAGTATCTGCAATAACCAGCGTCGCAATCAGGCGCTCTTGTGTGTGGTGGAAACCCCCGCCGATGTGCTCGCCATTGAGCAGGCCGGTACTTATGCGGGTACCTACTTTGTGTTGCACGGGCACCTGTCTCCCATCGATGGTATTGGCCCCGCAGATCTGGGCTTGGATCAACTGCAAACGCTGCTGGCAGAGGGCGGTGTCGAAGAGGTAATTTTGGCCACCAACCCGACTATCGAAGGCGAGGCCACCGCGCACTATATTTCTGAGCGCGCCAAGAAACAGCAAGTGACTGTATCGCGCATTGCCCACGGCGTGCCCCTGGGCGGCGAGTTGGAATACATCGATGGCGGCACCTTAGCGCACGCCTTCTCTAGCAGGCAAAAAATTTAATGACCATAGCAACCACACCCATTTGGGTGGATTCACAAGGCGAGTTGGAATCCCTGTGCGCGCGCTGGCAGCAGCAGGCGGCCATTGCCATCGACACCGAGTTTATGCGCAGCCACACCTATTTTCCGCACGCGGGCCTGATTCAGGTGGGCGACGGCCAGGGCTGTTATTTGATCGATCCCTTGGCAATCGACGATTTATCGGCGTTGACGGCCCTCATGGTGCACCCAGGCACCATAAAAGTGATTCACTCCTGCTCGGAAGATCTGGAAGTCTTCCGGTTTCTGTTGGGCGTGGTGCCCATGCCCATGTTCGATACCCAAATTGCCGCGGCTTTTGCGAACATCGGTTTTTCCATGGGGTATGCCGCGTTGGTGCAAGACCAACTGTCTATAGATTTGGAAAAAGGCGAAACCCGGTCCGATTGGATGCAGCGTCCGCTCAGCCAGTCGCAGTTGCATTACGCGGCGCTGGATGTGGCCTACCTGTTAATTGTTTACGGCAAAATACTCACCCAGTTAAAAAGCTTGGGGCGTTTAAGTTGGGTACAGGAAGAGTGTGCGACCTTGGTGGCCGCCGCGGAAAGCCCCGACGATTTCAGTTTGGCCTACACCAAAATCAAACTGGCCTGGAAACTCTACCCGGACCAGCTGGCCGTCTTGCGGGCGGTGTGTATTTGGCGCGAAACCAAAGCGCGCGAGCTGGATATTCCGCGCAACCGGTTGATGAAAGAGGGCGCCGCCTGGGAGGTAGCGCGCCGCAAACCCACCCAGCTAAAGCAGCTTGCCCACATAGAGGGGATGGGCAATCGCACGCTCAAAGAGCACGGCCAGGAACTGTTGGATTTGATAGCCGTTGCCGCCCAGACATCGGACCTGCCCGAGCGTTTGCCAAAACCATTGACACCGGCGCAGGGCGAGATATTAAAGGCCTTTAAAGCGGTGGCGCAGGAAGTGTCGCAGGCACAGGCCATCACCCCTGAAATTCTCACCCGCAAAAAAGACCTGGAGGCGCTGACGCGCAGCGTCTTGGCCGGCCAGGTGCAATTGCCCGACAGTTTTAGCGGGTGGCGCTATGCTGTTATCGGTGAGCAGTTAGCAGAGCAGGCCCAGGCACTGGTGCCGCAATACCAGCAAGAGAACAGCTAATGTCAGAAGCCATTAAAAATTTATGTGATATTTACAAAAGCCCGAAAGATGCAGACATGTATTTGTACGTGCGCAAATCCGACGGCCTAAAGCGGGTGCCCGAGGCACTGCTGGAAAAATTCGGCAAGCCGGCCCACGTGATGACACTGTTGCTGCGCGACGGCCGGAAACTGGCCCGCGTAGACGTAGACAAAGTGCGCGCGGCGCTGGACGAGCGCGGCTTTTATCTGCAGCTGCCGCCGCCCAAAGAAGACTACATGACGCGCATCAACCAACAAAATTCCAAGCTGGTGTAACCTTGGCCTGGCACCGAGACTACTGGCGCGACACGCCGCTTGCCGAGATGACCGACAGCCAGTGGGAGGCGCTGTGCGACGGTTGTGGCAAATGTTGCCTGCAAAAATTGGAAGACGAAGACGACGGCGAGGTTTACTACACCCGGTTGGCCTGCAATCTTCTGGACCTGCATAGCTGCCGCTGCGGCGACTACCCAAACCGGCTGGCCAAGGTGCCCGAGTGCCTGCAATTGCGCGCCGAAAAAATTTCCGACTTTCATTGGCTGCCAGTAACTTGCGCCTACCGACTGGTTGCCGAGGGGCAGGACTTGCCCGACTGGCACCCGCTTATCACGGGTTCGCCCGAATCGGTGCACGCGGCGGGGATTTCCGTGCGCGGCCGGGCTAAGCCACAGGGGGCTGTGGCCGAAGACGACTGGCAAGACGAAGTTGTGCACTGGGTGGATCTGTAGCCGCAGTAGCCTTTATTTTTTGAATTGGAGCAAACTCATGCAAGACCCCAATATCGCCTTGATGTGGTACATCTATTTTGCCGGTGTCGTCGGATTGATGATTGCCACCTGGTGGATGTTTCGGCAGCGCAGCGAATTGGCGCAATTTGCCACGGTCACTGTGGGCGCCTGGCTACTAACACCCGTGGCGCTGACGCCCGATTTGCCCCAATGGGCGCCGGCGTTCTTTGTACTGGTTCTCGATGGCTTGTTTACCGATCAGCCCATCATGCGCGTGGTTTGGCCCATGGCGTTTGTTTGGGTAGCGGCTTTATTGGTGAGCCTACTGGCACGTATTGCCTGGCAAAAATGGCGCGCCGGTAATTCCGCGCAACCGGCGGCCACCGCCGACTAACACGGGCCTGTGCGAATTTTTCTCAAAAGCAGCCAGCACCTACGCAGCCGGGGCTTTAGGTGTATACCTCGCCGATAGCTCATCAATATGACGGTGGGGTTGCCCATATCGGCCTACGTCACGGTTTTATCCGGTCAAAGCGGCTGGCAATGTCGCGGTAGGTCGCTACCCAGTAGCGGGTTTCGTGCGCTTGCAAATAGTCCAGCAGTTGCCGGTGTGCTTGATCGCTGATGGCAAGATGATCGCCGCCTACCCCGTGAAAGGTCAGGTTGATGAGTTTACTGGTGGCAGCGTGCTGTTCCACCAATTGAATCAACGCCTCACCACTTATCTCTGAAGGCGCCAACCAAACTGCATTCAGCGCCTTGGGTTCTTGACCTTTAATGGCTAGCATCTCCGCGCGAATTAGCGTCAGATAATCCTCGCCGCCGGCCAGTGTGTCGCCGCAGGGCGGCGTAAAGGTGCGCTGTTGCAGACCGTCAATGGCCTGCAAAAACTGATTGGCAGTCAAGATTTCTTCGCGCAGTTGTGCGGGGCTGCGCTTGTCTAAATCCTGATGGGGGCCTACCCAGTCGCGGCCCGGCAGCGAACCCCGGCAGTGGTGAAACAAGGTGTGATTGCCCAGCTCGTGGCCCTGTGCAGCCAGTTCGCGCCACTCTTGCAAACGCTTGGCCACTACCGCCGAGGACAAGGTTAGATAGAAGCTGGCGTGCAAGCCCGCCGCCCGGAGGGCCGGCGCCGCATTGTCTAGTTGGCTATCTAAGGCATCGTCGTAGCTGAGGCTGATCGCAACCTGGCGATTGTTGGGCCAACCGGTTTCGCCGGCGTAAAGCCCCGCGCTCCAGTGGGCAGCGAGGGCCAGCAGCAGTAGCTGTGCGAGCCTAATCGGCAGTCGAGATTGCATTGGCAGACAGGTTTGCATGGACAGGGGCGCATAGGGAATTGACCCTATTGTGCATGGCGGGCTTTCGCCGGTCAAAGTGCGCCAGGGGCTATGAAATTTTCCTTCACTGGCTACAATGCGCCTTCCTCATCTGGAGTCAGCACCATGCCCGATATTGTTGTCATGTTTTTTCTGCTGGGTTTGATTGCCGGCTTGCTCCGCTCCGATCTCGCTGTTCCCAAAGCCGCCTATGAAACCCTGAGTTTGCTGCTGATGCTCACCATCGGTTTGAAGGGCGGTATGGCGTTGTACGGCAATCTCAAGTGGCAGCTGGTGCCAGAGCTGCTGACGGTTATGGCGCTGGGTGGGGTGATACCACTGGTGTTGTTTCCGCTGTTGCGCAAATTGGTGGGGCTGAATCTGGAAGACAGCGCCAGTATCGCCGCTCACTACGGTTCTGTGAGCGCCGGTACCTTTGCCGTGGCGCTGGCCTATGTGGAAGCGCGCGAGCTGGTGGTGGCGCCAGAGGTCACGCTCTATCTGGTGGCCATGGAGTTACCGGCCATTGTGGTGGGCCTGTTGATCTATCGGCGCCTGCAGAAGAGCGGGCCGGTGCAACCCACGCTGAGTAAACTCTGGCATGAGGCCTTTACCAACCAAGGTGTCATTTTACTTTTAGGTGGCGTCATCATTGGCGTTATGTACGGGCCAATTCAGGGCGCGGCGGTCACCGATTTGTACACGGGTGCCTTCAAGGCGGTATTGGCGTTATTCCTGCTGGAAATGGGGTTGACCGCTGCCAATACCTTGCGGCCATTCCCTTGGGCCCGCTGGCGATTGTTGAGCTTTGCGTTGATCGCGCCGCCCTTGTTGGCGCTGGTGGGCATTGCGGCGGGCAAGGCGCTTGGCATGGGCGAGGGCACCCAGGTGATTCTGGCTTCGCTCACTGCCAGCGCCTCTTACATTGCCGCGCCTGTGGCCATCAAGGGTGCCATACCTAAAGCAGACATCGGTCTGGCCATGCTCGCCTCACTGGGTTTGACTTTCCCGTTAAACGTCTTGGTGGGCATAGGTTTTTATCACTACCTGATCGCGCTTTAGCTCGCAGTCCGCAGGGCGGGCGCTCAGTGCATGAGCACCCGTGCCTGTGCCAAGTCCGCTGGGGTGTTGATATTGAAAAACGCCTGGGCCTCGTCGCCGAAATCCACCTGAATCCCGCCCAGCTCGCGCACCAGTTGTTGCAGTCGATGCTGGTCGTCGCGGTAGGCCTGCTGCAATCGCGGCAGCAAACTCTGGTGCCACAGCCCAAATAATGGGTGCATGCGCCCCTGCTCAGAGGCCACCGCCAGTTGCGATTTGACGCCCAGCCCGGCCGCCAGGCGTGCGGCTAAATTCTCGGGGAAAAAGGGCGTGTCGGCGGCGACGGTGAGCAGCCATTGTTGCGGTAGGCCCTGCAGCCAAGTGAGGCCGGCCAAAATACCACTTAAGGGCCCAACGCTGGGTGGGTTGTCGGGCAACATCGCGAGCAGGGGCAGCGGGGCGAGTGCCGGGTTGAAGCGCTCGAGCGCGCCGTTGACGTTGAGCGCCAGGGCGTCCACCTGGCTGGTCAGGCGTTGGTGGCAATAGTAGAGCAGTGGTTTGCCGTGCAATTCCAGCAGGCATTTATCGACGCCGCCCAAGCGGTTCCCGGCGCCACCGGCGATGATTAGGCCGGCGATATTTTCTGTGGGGATATTCATACTCGGTCGTCTGTTGTGCATGCTTGGCCGTATAATAGCGTCAATTGTCTCAAACGCCGAGTTGCCCCATGAGCTTGAACCTGGAAGATTTACGACGCGATTACCTGATGGGCGGGTTGGATCACGCCGACCTGGACGACGATCCCATTGCCCAATTTGAACGCTGGCTGCAGCAGGCTATCGAATTGCAATTAAAAGACCCCACCGCCATGACCGTGGCCACCGTAGATGCCAGTGGTCAGCCGTCGCAGCGCATAGTGCTGTTAAAAAAGGTGGATCACGGTTTTGTGTTTTATACCAACTACGGATCGCGCAAGGCGCGCGAGTTGGCCGACAATCCAAAAGTCAGCCTGCACTTTCCCTGGCACGACATCGAGCGCCAGGTAAAAATTTGCGGCCTGGCCGAAAAAGTCAGCGCTACCGAATCTGCCAAGTATTTTCTGTCGCGCCCCAAGGAGAGCCAGCTGGCTGCCTGGGCCTCGCACCAGAGTCACCCGGTATCTACCCGCCAGTTATTAATGCAACAGGTAGCGCGCATGAAAGAAAAGTTTGCCGCAGGTGAAATTCCTGCGCCGGATTTTTGGGGCGGTTTTCGCGTGGTGCCCTCGGAAATTGAGTTCTGGCAGGGCGGCGCAAACCGGCTGCACGACCGCTTTCAATACACCCGTACAGAAAATGGCTGGCAGCGTACTCGGTTGGCGCCCTGAGTTAGAGTTGATGAGTTGCGTCCTTGCGCGCTTCGGTATTGTCAGGCGAGTCTGCTTTTTTCGTAGTGCTTTTAGTGGTGGCATCTTTGTCAACGGCGTTAGTAGTGCGCGCGTCTGCGCCTGCGGTTAAAGCGGGCGGTAATAACGCCGGCGCGGTTATAGCGATGGGTGCATCGGTTGTTGCCGGTGCTTGTACCAATACCAGTAGTACCCCTTTCTCCTCCCACAGCAGTACCTCTAAACCGCGCGCATAACGCAGCAGCGGTCGTTCGTCCACATTGATATTGCCCAGCTTGCTGAAGTCATCGGCGTCGAAGGGTACCTGGTACAGGGTGCCGGTGCGCCCGTTCTGATCAAGGCGCAGTTGCGCGGCGGTGTGGCCTTGAATCGAGCAGTAGCGGCCACCCAGCAGTTGTTCGTTTAGGGCCGGCACTTGAATACTGTCGACCAAGGTAAAGTCCAGTGCGCTGAACTCGCGATCTAGCCGCTGTAAAGCGTGCGACTTAAACTCCAGAGGCCGCTGCTTGAGGTGATTGTCTACCACTTCCTGGGTGATGGCGTGAATCAGCTGTTCGCGCTGATAGTCCTGCCACTGGGTGTAGGTCATCAGGCCGACGCCGACCAGCAGCAACAGGCAGGCAACTTTCTGCCAGTTCGACAGCCCCCGTTTTTTGGGGGGGAACAGGGGCTGGGTTTTGGCCTTTAGCGCTGCAAGCTGAGCTTCTGTTAGCGCTTCGCTGCCAATTTTTTCTTGGCACAGGGTTTTAAAATCTGGCGGTGTTTGCTCGCTCATGGGTTCACTCGTCGCTCGGGGGTTGCCTGGGCAATTAATCGCTGACGCAGGCGGTGAATTTTAGCCAGCACCGTCCCTTTTGGCAGTTTTAGCTCGTCGGCCACTTCCTGGGTAGTGAATCCCAGCCACGCCCAGAGGTAGATAATATCGCGCATGTCGGGGCTCAAACGATCCCAGATGGCGTGCAATTGCGCCCGCTGAATCACCAGGGTTTCCAGCGTCTGTTCGCCGGTGCTAATAACCTCGGCCAGGTTTTGATTGTCTAGGGGCACCTGGGTGGGTTGGCGCTGCTCCGCGCGCCAGCGATCGTACTGCAGGTTGCGCATGACGGTGCGCAAATAGGCCTCCGGGTCTAACACCTCGGTGCGCGTCACGCGCAACCAGCGCTCCACAGCCGAGTGCAGTAAATCCAATGCATCTTGCGGATTTCCAATAAGGGTCACGCCGTAGCGGTACAAATTTTGCCACTGTGCGTCGGTAAGGTTTATCACATTTAACAGACCTTTTAAGTGCAAAAGTAGAGCTGCGCCGCCCATTCGGGCTGTGCATCGATGGGCCTCTATCATCGCGGCCAGCCAGGCCCCTTAGAATAACAGCCAGTGGTAGTTAAGGATAATCGCGGCCCTTAAATCACCCCTCGCTCTTGCAATAGACGATTGCGACGGCAAACTGATTGCAGTGGGTTTCAGTGATATGGCGGAATTGGCCACCCAAGCCAGTGCAGGTGTGGCTCGATAATAGCTGTGCGATACTGTGCGCCGCCTAATCGTGGCAAGTGATCAATCCCTGAGCGAGGTTAAGATGCAATTTATTGATCTACCCGAATTTGGCGCAGCCGATGCAATGGTAGTGCGCGAGGCAGCGGCGCCCGCACCGAGGGCGGACGAAGTACAAATTGCGGTGCGCGCCGCCGGCGTCAACCGCCCGGATGTGGTGCAGCGATTGGGGCGCTACCCGGCGCCCGCCGGCCACTCGCCTATTTTGGGGTTGGAAGTGGCGGGCGTGATCACGGCGGTGGGCGAGGGTGTTAGCCAGTGGCAAGTGGGCGACGCCGTGTGTGCCCTGTGCAATGGGGGCGGTTACGCGCAAGTGGTGTGCGTGCCCGCGGCCCAATGCCTACCCATGCCTAAGGACTTGTCCTTTGTGCAGGCGGCGGCCCTGCCCGAAACGCTGTTTACCGTGTGGGGCAATGTTTTTGTGCGCGGCGGCCTGCAAGCCGGCGAAAGTCTGCTGGTGCACGGTGGCAGTAGCGGCATTGGCACCACCGCCATCCAATTGGCCAGTGCCTTGGGCGCCACCGTCTACGCCACCGCCGGCAGCGATGCCAAGTGTGAAGCCTGTGAGGGGTTGGGCGCAGTGCGTGCCATAAATTACCGATCCCAGGATTTCGTCGCCGAGTTAAAGGCCGCCACCGATGGCCGAGGTGTGGATGTGATTCTGGATATGGTGGGTGGCGATTATGTGGCCAAAAATATCGAACTGGCAGCCCTTGACGGGCGCATTGTGAACATTGCCTTTTTACAGGGGCCACAGGTTGCATTGAATTTATTGCCGGTGATGCTTAAGCGATTAACGCTGACGGGTTCCACCCTGCGCGCGCAATCCGATCAGGCCAAAGCTGCCCTGGCAAACGCCTTGCAAGAGCAGGTGTGGCCGCTCATCGAGTCGGGTAAACTAGCGCCCGTTATTGCTGCGACCTATCCATTGGCGCAGGTGGCCGAGGCCCACCGGTTGATGGAGTCCAGCACCCATATTGGTAAAATTGTTTTAACGTTGGATGAATGAGGTTTTAAGTGGAACGATTTATTGAAACGCTGATGTACCGCTCGCGCTGGTTGCTGGCCCCCATCTATTTAGGCTTGAGCGTGGCGGTATTGGCGCTGGGCATTATGTTTTTCCGCGAGCTGTTTCACTTGCTAATGGAAATTCCCACCATTGCCGAAGCTAACATGGTGCTGATGGTATTGAGCCTGATCGATTTGGCCATGGTGGGCGGCCTGCTGGTGATGGTGATGATGAGCGGCTACGAAAACTTCGTATCGCAGTTAGATATTGGCGAAAATGAAGAAAAGCTAAATTGGCTGGGCAAAATGGATTCGTCCTCGCTGAAAGCCAAAATTGCCGCCAGCATTGTGGCCATCTCTTCGATCCATCTATTGAAAGTATTCATGGGCGTAAAAAATTACGAAGACATGCAATTAATGTGGTACGTCATCATCCACATGACCTTTGTGGCCTCGGCCTTTGCCATGGGCTACCTGGATAAAATTACCAAACACTAAGGTTGTTTCATGCAAAAACCACTGGCGGGTATTCGGGTTATAGAAATGGGCCAGCTATTAGCGGGCCCCTTTACCGGCTGCCTGCTGGGCTACTTTGGTGCTGAAGTTATCAAAGTAGAACCGCCCGCCGGCGGCGACCCGCTGCGCAACTGGCGCAAACTTGACGACACCGGCACCTCTTTTTGGTGGCGCTCGCTGGGCCGCAATAAAAAATCCGTCACCCTGGATTTGCGCCAGCCCAAGGGCCAGCAATTGGCGGGCGATTTGATTGCCGGTGCCCATGTGCTGGTGGAAAACTTCCGCCCCGGCGTCATGGAAAAGTGGGGCCTGGGCCCAGAGGCCCTAAAGGCGCGCAACCCAAAGCTGGTGTATGCGCGCATCTCGGGCTTTGGCCAGACCGGCCCCTACGCCCACAAGCCGGGTTTTGCCTCGGTGTGCGAGGGCATGAGCGGTTTTCGCTACCTCAATGGCTTTCCCGGCGAGGCCCCCGTGCGGCCCAACCTCTCTATTGGCGACACCATCGCTGGCATTCACGCTGCCCTGGGTATTGCCCTGGCGCTATTGGCGCAACGCAATGGCGCAGAAGGGCAGGTGGTGGATGTCAGCCTGGTGGAATCCATGTTTAATTTAATGGAAGCGGTGGTGCCCGAATACTCAGGCGCCGGCGTGGTGCGCGAAGCCTCGGGCACCACCGTTACCGGTATCGTGCCCACCAATACCTACCGCTGTGCCGACGGCAAATTTGTGGTGATTGGCGGCAATGGCGATTCCATTTTCAAACGCCTGATGACCGCCATCGGCCGCGCCGACATGGCCGACGATACACGAATGGCCAATAACGCCGGCCGGGTGGAACACCAGGTGGCTATCGACAACGCTATTGCCAAATGGTGTTTAGAACACAACAGCAGCACAGTGATCGAAACCCTAGAAAACGAACGCGTACCCGTGGGTCCCATTTACAATGTCGCCGACCAAATGGCCGACCCCCACTTTCAGGCGCGTGCACTGTTTGAGCGCGTCGAGATAGACGGCAAGCCACTAGACATCCCCGCCATAATGCCAAAATTAACCGGTACACCCGGCGGTACCGAGTGGCCGGGTGGAGACGTGGGCAGCCACAATAATGAAGTATTGGCAGAGCTGCTGGGGTTGTCGTCAGCCGAATTGCAGACCTTAGCTGCGCAGGGCGTAATCCAAGGTGAGTGACTAACTGGCCAAGGCCAGTGGTAAACGCGCGTAATGTGCGGCGCGCTTAAAGTAGCTGCAAAGTCGGACTTGATCTAGAGTTCGAGTGAACCAATTGCTAAATAGAATCAATGGGTCTTCGTCCTTTGCCTGGTTTTCTTGGTAGCCATCAAGGCTTTCGTCACTTTGAATATGTTGATTCATAAGGCGCCCTGCATCACTGACTTCTGTGTTTATACAAAAGTGTTTGGCCAATTATCTTCTGTAACTTGTCGTTTTTCAGTAGCTAGGTCTGATTTTTGGTTTCCCTAAATCTTGGGGAAGTACGCACATTGTCTATGTGAATTAATGGTTTATGAGGTATATTTCGGCATATTGTCCCGGAGATATATTGCCAGCGTGGTGTTTGTTTTCTAAAAAAGAAGATCTATACGCCAAAGTTTAAAATAGAATATCAAATGGAATCATCTATTTAGCTAATTTAAGGTTTGTACAGCTTTAAAAAATATACGCTCCGCGTCCTGTGAATAAACTGTTACAACTTGTAGTTAGAAAGGAACTCTAGATGAGTATTAGAACGGAAGACCAATTTTTAAACCAAGAACTAGCCTCACTGGAAGCTACGGCGATTGCATTTGCGAATCAAATGATACCAGATGCCAAGGTGAGACAGGAGTACATTAAGCAGACAAAAGTTATGTCTGCTGACTTGGCAATTAAAGTAAATAAAAATCAGCTATCCCCAAAACTTGCTGCAGAACAAGCTAGCGCAATGCGCAATACTATAATGGAGGCGCTTAGAGGAAAATCCTCTTCTATGGGCGTGGCAATTGCTACTTTCATAAAGAAAGAAGGGAAAACGCTGGCTGAGCTGGAGGAAAAATATGCACAAAGACTATACGGAAAAAGTTTTTCGTTGTTAGGGGCGTCTCAGAAGGATGCTGTTTGGCGCCGCATCGTGAAACAATCTGGTTCTCCTCAAGTTGCAGCTTCGAATGCCGCAAAATGGATGGGGCATGTAGGTAGGGGATTGTTTCTGCTCACGATGGCGATTGCTGTTTACCATGTGGCTACCGCCGAAGATAAAGTTAGAGCTGCTGCGAATGAAGGGGCTGCGATAGGAGGTGGTTTGGCTGGTGCAGCTGCGTTAGGTGCGGCAGGATTAGCCTGCGGTCCTGCAGCTGTAGCCTGTGTACCTTTAGGGGTGTTTGTTGGTGGCATACTTGGGGCATTTGGTGCTGACTGGGCATTTGACCAGATTTGGAAATAGATATGTATCTTGTACGTTGTATTATTTTTATAGCGATCACTCTAGCACTACTTATTTATGTGACATCTGCACTGCTGGATTGGTCGTGGGTGCAGATATTGGGCCTGCTAGGTCTAGGAGCTATTTTTGTTTCCTTATCAATTTGGGGGTACGGAAAAATGTACCGTGAAGATGATCAGTTTTAATAAGTGCATCTTGTTTGCCGTCAATCGCGGCTGGACGGCTACGCGCTCGTTACGCCGCTCCAAATGCAGGCGTTAAACTCCAACTTGCCAATTGAGATTCTTGTATGCATGAAGGGCAGAAAGAGCAATTTCAGTCAACCATTGAAATAGGGTTGCAGGTTTTAAAAACCTCCATCCTGATTAATGGCGGAGCAGCAATTGCTTTGCTAACTTTTTTGGGAAATGTCGGTGAAAGTGTTAATGTCACAATTTTGGTTGGGGCTCTAAGGTCATTCTCGATTGGTGTTATTTTGCAATTTTTGGTGGTTTTTTAACATATGTGGCTCAAAGAATTCACTTGGGTTCCATCAAGCTTGGTGGTAGCGGATCAGAAGTAGGGTTTTGGATAGGTAATACCGGAGTGCTCCTTGTATTCATTTCTATCTGCATGTTTTCGGTTGGTATTTATAATGCAACATTTGCATTTTAAAAAAATTAATTAGTCACATCAGCTGAAGTTATTTTCATCGATTTTTTGTGGTGTGTACCACAAAACGCTCTTTCAAAAAAATCAGCTTTAGAGCACTATTTTGCTGCTTTTATAGTTAGTCAGAAATAGTTTTTCTCGGTGGCATGATATTCTTTTATTTTTTCAGTGCGATAAGGTGGATGTCCCGCTAAGCTATTAGATGTTTTTCATATAACATTTGAGTGCAAAAATAATGTCGGAAAAAACAACAACATTCACCTGCTTATTCAGCGATGAAAATAAGGCAAATGAAATCGCAAGTATGTTTTCAAGCTTAGAGAATGGAATCTGTTGCGAAATTGATAATAAGCTCAAAGAAAGAGGATTAAAGCCTTTTTTTATAAGTTTGAGAACGATTGTCAGGTTGAGCGAATAGTAGTAGAACAGAATTTTTTAGAGGTTGAATTTTATCATCATTCGGAAGACCGATTCCCAAGTTCACTCACTCAGGATTTAATTCGCTATGGATCCTCGTTGCTAATACGCCACAGCGAAGGAGAAGATGGGCAAAGAAGAAAATCGCTCTATTTGAATGGTGAAAAGGTTAGGGCGGGCGAGGTAGAGTCACATTTGGAAAAAATGTCGCCACAAATCGCATTTATATTTGGCTCTATATTAAAAGAATCTATAGCACTAAAAATGCTTGGTAAAATCGGTGGAGTAAACACTTATTTAATGGGAACTCCCGCATTCTTCTTTTTGTTCGACTATTTCAATTTTGAGCGGTTTAAAGAGTTGTTTGGTGAATCTGATTTTAGTCTTATTCAAATTAATACAGGGAACAATATTTTAATTCATGCTATTAAAGGTGGATGTCCGTATGAGATTGAATATTTTGTGTTTAAAGGCGCTGATGTCAATCATAAAAATAAAAATGGTGAAACCCCTGTTATATTGACATCTAAGAGCAGTTCGTATTATCCGAGTGTTATGCTAAGCGAAAAGGCGGACTATAGCATCACAGATTCGGCGGGTCTTGGACCTATTCACCATGCGTGCATATCAGGTCATACAGTTGGTTTGCAGGGCTTGCTGGAGCATGGCGATGATTTGAACCGGATTTCGCCTCAAGGTAGCCCTAGATGGTTGGCAGCTAAACATAGGCCTGAATCACATAGGTATCTATTGGAGTTGGGGGCGAAGTCTATTCCCGGTGAAAAAGACTACGTTGGTGATGATTATCAAGATTTAATAACTTCGATCAAGCATGATGATCAGTGTAAGTTTAGATCTATTCTAGGATCAGAACTATTGAAAGCGGATGAAGATGATATCCTTTGCTTTTTAAAGTATGCGTGTATTTATAGGAGGGTAGAGATATTTGAAACTATTGTATCTAATTGCAACTTGGATGTGTCAGCATTTACATTAGTGGACAATATGCATTTATATTCATTTTTAGATGCGGCAGTCCATAAAGATAGCCGCTATGAACTTCTAAATATTGCGACTTTTTTAATAAATGCATCAAGTCTTGTTGATTTGGAAGAGAATCTAGATGAGCTAAGGATAAATAGGCTCATACTTTTCACTGCTGATCGAGCTATTCCTTTAATCGAGATGTTAGCGAAAAAGGGAGTTAATTTGAGCGGACTGAATGTAGATTGGGAGTGCTCTTCTGCCCTAATGAAGTCGAAAGATCCTATTGGTTTTTTTAATAAGATAGAAAAGCTTGGGCTGTTTACGAAAAGAAGAAGTTTGTCAGTTAGAAAGTTACATGAATTGGAGTCTCTTAAAAGACGTAGACCTGGAAATAGATGAGGGAGATATATGGACGGTCCTCATTAATCAAGTAAGTTCAAGGGGTCACCCATAAGTCGTTCTCTGTCAACAGGGTGAACGCGCTCGAAGCGCTGCCGCCCATTGCGATACATTTTAAAACTGTTTTTCTACAGCCTCGTTATGCAGAAGAATATGAGAATCCTATTTTTCATTCGCGGCAGCTTAACGTCCCCCTCAGATCCTTGCTGAGATTACCTAATGCGTGTCTTTACACCTCTGTTTTACTTTTCGCTCACAAGCTGCTCTTTCTTCGCTGTAAGTACCCGGAAGCGAAGAGTTTATAGAGAAGATTAAAGCAGTAATGCAAGACACTGATCAATGTGTGGAACTAATATATGTCTGTAGAAAATATATCTATGTTAGATAGAAGCGATGTTTGGGATAGATTCGTCATGAATGCCAGTGAGACATTTTCGCGACAAGAGCTAGAATGGCTCAAGCCTATGTTTTTTGAGGCAGAATTTGAATATGGTAACGATAGAAAATATGGTGTTTTTGCTAAAGATTACCTTAAGGCCTTTAGATTTTGTCCAGCTCAGAATATCGAAGTGTGGGGTGATTGGTTTAGCAATAAGCTTCCGTTATGGCTAGAGGACGATTTTGAAATAAAGCTTCCTGGTATACTTCGCGAATTAGGGCAGGATCAAGGCTTTCAGGTTGAAAATTATGGGTGGCCGTTCGAATTAACGGTTGATCTGTTCTATTTCTGTTACGGAAAGAAAATTACAACTGTATCTTTTGATTTTTTAAATTTTCGATTGGATGTTCATCCTTTGTTAAGGCCAAATATAGTCGAGTTTCATAGGACTTCTATATCTAATATACTAAGTTGGTTAAAAGGGAGCAATCATACCGCTGGATTGTTTCATGCTAAGCTAGTGTGTTTTTGGCTTTCAGTATTTAATTGGTTGCCATCAGTGTTTTTTGACTTGAAGCTACATGTTGGGTCACAAAAGCAACAGTGTTTGTTGCAGGATCTATTTATTACGCTGCGTGACAGAGAAAATTTACAGTTAGATCCTGAAAGAAAAGAATTTGTAGACGTGTTTATTGATGGAGTGACAAGCAATAGCGTGCCTCGAGAATGTAGAGATTTATGGTTTGCCAGCCAAGATTCTGATTTTATTCACAGTAGAGATGTGGAATTTTTGTCGAGACATGATGATTATATGAAGTTAAGTGCAAGCAAAATTAGTATGTTGATAACTACAAATATCCAAGAAAAATATGAAGAAGAGAATAGTTTATAGATACTTAATGGCCCGAAATTAAGCGTATGAATGGATAAAAAGCTTACAGGGTATTGAGTTTAAGTATAATCCAATTCAAGAAGAGCGTTGGGGTAAAGAAATTTTTCTATGGGTCCATCAGGTGAACTTTGGCAGATGGCAGAGTTTCCTGGCAACTAACAAGTTACTCAAAAGGAAGCAAAACGCTTGGCTTGCGATCCTTCGTTGCTAATTTTAGCAAAGCATTTAAGCGCTTCTTAGTAAGGCGTTGATGTGCTCTGCCTTACTGGCTCATCGCTAGATATAAATTTGGTGCTTTACTACGAAGTACCGCACTTGGGGCCCCTTGCGCAGCGGTGAGCGGAGAGTTGATTTTAGGGGGCAATTGGGCAGGACGCCCAATTGAGCGACGATCAGGCAGGAGCCTGTTTTCGCGACCCCTAAAATCTACCTGGAGCGAACAAACCCGTTAGGGCGCGTAGTCGGGGTACGTTTCTTTTGGTTCGTTTACTTTTCGTATAAAAAGAAAATGAACAAACTCCCAGCGACCATCAAGGGAAAAAGGGGGCGGAGTACATTAAATCGCTGATTTGACGCACACGGCTTAGGGAGTATTAAGATCCCAAAGGGAAGCAAATATAGGTGAAGTCTTTTACCCAGAATTTATATGGGAAGCCGTTCGTTTATGTGTAGCTGCATTTGTGCAAGACCTCGGTTCCGCTAGTTGGTGCGCCCGTCATCGCGAAACTATATGCTGCTGACGGGAGTGGAAAGTTGTAAAAGTCAACGTGAATTGCGTTTCGAGCTAAAAAATTAGCTCTTCGCAAAGCTGGTGTGAACCCTTATTGTTGATATATGCCATGGTGACTTAAAACATCTCGACCAGAACAAAATTTACGCTATCAATAAATCTACAAGTAAGTATTCTCGCTTGCAGGGGTATGTGCTAACGCGAACATATTCATTCTAGTCGCGGTTGACAATATTATATACCTCTAGCAGTATTGACCGATGAATCTAAATATTACGCAGAAAGAATCTCGAATTATCACCGTCATTCCTTAGGAGTGGTGGGTGTTTTTATACGTTTTAATTTGTCAAACCTGCCCCTAGAGGTGGGTTTTCTTTTTCTGCCTCATGGGATAATTATTTAAAGGAGGCAGTATGAATAAAATAGCGGTTTTTGGTAAGCCAGGCAGCGGAAAGTCTACGTTAAGCAAAGCGCTAGCGTCGGCAACAGGTATACAGCTGTACCAACTAGACTCCATAGTGTACGAAAAGAATGGGGACTTGGTAGATCCTAAAGTATTCGATGAAGTACATGAGAGAATTTTATCGTCTGAAAATTGGATAATTGATGGGTTTGGGCCAATAAGTTCATTTGGTCAGCGCCTAGCAGCGGCGGATACATTGGTTTATGTAGACTTGCCATATTTAATGAGCTATTGGTTTGTGACTAAGAGGCTGCTAAAAGGACTTTTTGTAAAACCAGAGGGATGGCCTGATGGTAGTTCGGTACTAAAAGGGACTTTAGAGAGTTATAAGACTCTGAGGGTATGTCCTAAATTTTGGAATGATGATTTCACCGGAAAATTGGAAATGCTGTCAGTTGAAAAATCATTATATATAGTTAAGTCCGTTGCTGAGCTGAATAGTTTTGTGGATCGAAATATATAATAAATGTATTTAGCTAGATCCACCCAATCGACAAGTGCGTGGTGACGGCGCTATGGCTATAGAGGGAATCGATAAATGAAGCAAGAATGGGATAGATTTAAAGTCTGGTTGGGTAAAAATTTTAAAGAAGGCCTTGATGATTTAAATGAACCCGCATCTGATAGGAGTATCGAAGATTTAGAAGCAAGCCTTTCAGTGACGCTTCCAGAGGATTTTAAAGCGTTTTTGAAAGTACACAACGGCCAAGCAGGAGAGTCAGGCTGGCTTGTTGACGGGCAAGAGCTTCTTTCTACAGATAGGATAATTGATGAATGGAATGTCTGGAAAGGTCTCCTAGATGGGGGAGACTTCGAGGATTTTGATGGCGACAAAGAGTATGACCGTGGTAATGGCGTAAAATCCGATTGGTGGAACCAAAAATGGATACCCTTTACCTATGATGGCGGTGGTAATCATCTTTGTATAGACCTAGACCCTGCTGAAGGTGGGCATTATGGCCAGGTTATTACCATGTGGCACGATGATGATGAAAGAGAAGTAAAGGGAAAATCTTTCAAAGAATGGTTTACTCAATATGTTCAAGATATTGAAGATAGAAAGTATATCTATAGTGACGAGTATGAATCTATCGTAAGCATAGATAATGCGTAATCAACGCAGCGACGAAGCAAATATGCAGTGCCGATGAACCACTGGAAATCTCAGGCGTGGCTAGTCACGCAGCACAGCTTTTGGAGCCCTTAGTTCAATGGTAAACGAAAGGTATCATGCAAGGTGCGCTGCGGCGCCTGAGAGTAGCCTGTTCTTGAAACCCTTAGATCCCACGTGAATTGCACAAACCTGATAGGCCGCGTAACCGGAATATGCGTCTCTTGGTTCGTTTTTTATTACGCGTAAAGCGCGTGGTCTCCGCTATACTAGGGCTCGTATAAAAATAAATTGAACAACTTGCCAGAGAATCATTGGGTCAGGCTTCATAAAATTGATTAATGCCTAATCTCAAGGAAGTTAATCCCTTGACCTTCTATCAGTTGTCGAGTCTCAATATGCTGTGAATTATCAGTTGATATTTAGTCGTTAGATTAGATTTTGGAGGAGAAAAATTAGAACTCTAGCAGATATTTACAGGTGTCCTGGCTGTTCAAGTATTGTTGCGGAGGGTAATTCCTACTGCCGTGGTTGTGGTAAGCGTTTTACTGTTCACGAAATTAAAATGATGCGATCACAGCCGCACTCTGTTGTTGGCGCGCTTCCATGGAATACAAGAGATATCTATAGGTGTATACACTGCTTGGAGTTTATCTGTATCAAAGATAGCTATTGTCGGGGTTGCGGTGATCATATCTGTAATGTTGAAAAGCAGCTTATGCGGGCGAATATAAACGAAATTGCGAGAAATAATACGCCTTCTTTTATAGCCTGTATGGGATTTGTTTTGATATTATTAGCTGTACTTTATGTGGTAAATCAGTAAGGTACAAGAGGGGAGTAGACTCAGCCAGCAGAGGATCATTATTACTATTGTTGCGCCAAAATGAGCCTGCAACTTAATCGCTTTGTTTAAAATATAATCAGTGGTTTACAAGGAAAGTTTATGTCTGAAGCTTGGGGAAATGTTTTAATTAGATCTTCTGACTTGGAGTTGATGGATCTATTAGAGGCATCAGAAGACTCGATCAGTTGGGATTTAGTTACGAAGGTATTCCGCGCCGCGGGAATGGAGTCGACAAAGAATTTACATCCGCTATTGTCATTCAGTGAGGGTAATGATTTCCCTCATGAAGGCCTGCAACGAAAAAATGACTTCATAGCTATTTCTATATTTGGCGACGAATGGATGCATGCTATGCAGCCGTTGGTAAAAAGTGGCGTCGGGATTGAAGCGTATGGGAAAATTACTCACGAATATGGCGTCACGGAATATTATGCTTTAAACAGCGAAGGGAAGCACTTCTTTGGTGTGGTTGACTACGAATCTGGCGAAGACATCGACGAGGAAGAGGTTGTTAGAAAATGGCTTTCTGTTGTTCCAGAGAAAGTCAAAGGAAAGTTTTCTGGAATATTTTCTTCATAAGTTGAAAGATTTAAGAGCTCGTTGCGTATTTGTCTGACTCAATAGGTCCTATCTTAGCTTCGTGATAGACCAGATACATAAAACATATTTTATGGTGTCTGGTCTATTGGCGATGCAATTCCTGATTTTTTCCTATTCCCTTACCTAGATTTAATTAATAAGTGCTATGAAAAGTATATGTACTTTTACTCTGTTAATTCTTTTAACCGCTTGTGCTTCAAAGCCTACGCTGAATGGAGATATTGTCAACATAACTAAAAGTGAGTTACAAAACTACTGGTCGTTAGTTGGTGCTCCCAAGGTGTTTAAGACAACTTTCATAGGTAGTAATGGAAATTGTCGAACTTTGGTGGAAGGCAGGGATTCAAATTTTGTTGAAAACAAGTACGCAGTGTTTTCATTCCAGATTGATTCAAAAGGCCGGATATATGAGCGAGAGTATTTAAGTATTGAAGGCGAGCCGGAGCTTAACCTAGCAACCCTTAACTCACTTGCGGACGGTATGAAGATTATTGATGGTAGTAGGTATGATCCGACTGCCGCTAATCCAAATAGAACACCGGTAAGAGTTAACGTTAAGCAATATGTTGTCGAGACAAAAGGCCGATGCAGGTAGGTGTTAGTAGGGTCAACGTATTGGTCATCTTGTCTATACCGAATAGGATATGAAGTTGTGTTATTCCTATAAAGCGAAGTAAAGTGTGCGTTTAAGCATGTAACTTACTTATAACGTTATAAGGTAAAAACCGTGAAGATCGTTCCGCTGGCTGAAAATAAAGCGTTTATCGCGGAGTTGGCTGAGCTGCACCATGCAGCGTGGCAGCATTTAAACCCCGCGCTGACTTTGGAAGGGCGAGCCAAGGCAATTGCCAAAGCCGCGAAACTTGAGGGTATTCCCTCAATTTTTATTGCGGTGTCTGGCGATCAGTTGATGGGGTCGGCGGCGATCGTACAGAATGACATGGTCACCAAACCGGATTTATCGCCTTGGCTGGCCGCCGTGTATGTTAAAGAGGCCTTTCGGCATCAGGGCGTAGCACGTAAATTGATCGCTCGGTGTGAAGCCGAGGCTGTTCGCTCAAGTGCTAAAACCTGGTATCTCTACACAGAGTTTGCTTCAACGCTTTATGAAAAAATCGGCTGGCGTCATTTGGAGCGGTGCGAATACAAAGATGTGACAGTTGACGTTATGTGCAAACAGATTGCCGATTAACAGGTGCTACATTGTAACAAGTGCTACATTGTAAAGGTTCTCTCGAATACGGGGCTAAGCCCGCTTTACGGTATCGATCCTCGCCATTGTCAGCTTGAGTTGTGTGTTCTAAATCGTAACTTTGATGCTTGACTATTTCCCTAGCTCACGTTCGAAGTTTTGCTGTGTTAACCGCCCATTTCTTGCTACACCCTCTAAATGTCATCTTCGTTGCTTCGTTCAAACCTTGCCTATTAAGTATTTAAAGTTGCGCCACTAGGGGGAGGAGTTTATAGCTGGCCAAGGTATTCGCAGATGGCATTTTTTCGCTCGGCGACGCAGGTCAGTAATCCCTGTGCGTTTAGCGGTTTGAGTGCAGGGGGCAATTTTTCGTAGGCTGGCATCATGTTCAAGGGCGGTAGGTTGTTCACCTTGTTAAACAGGCACAGTGCATGGTAAAGCGCCAGGTGGACGAGATCCTGCAGGCTTAGGGTATCGCCGCAATCCATGGTCCAATTACCGGTGTCGCGTGCAATGTCGATATAGATACTGTCGAGTTGCCATTTGCGCAGTAGCACCGTGCCCAGTGGCTTGTTGAATTCCCGGCACAGCGTGATGTAGTCGGCTACATTTGGTACCTGACTTTGGCCCTGAAAAGCCGACAGCACGGCCAGCGATCCCAGCTCGCCCAAAAAGCAGGCGGTTACTGGGAGGTAAGCGGGCTTAAAGCCTGTTAAATGAGTCAGTAAAATTCCGACGGCGGTTTTTTGGGCCTGGCGCTGCCAACCTAGCACAAACAATTTTTTAAGTCCCGGTGTGCGCATCACAAACAAGCTCTTGACGCTGTGAAACATTACCAGCTCGTGCAGCATTTCTGTGCCCAACATGCGCATGGCATCGCTCAGGGTACAGGCTTTTGCGGGACGCGCGTAAAGCGCACTGTTGGCTGTTTTCATTATCAGTGCGGCCAAGCCTGGGTCTTGCATCACCATGTGGGTCATGCGCGCAATGGTGCAATTTGGGTCCCGCAGTGCCGAACGCAGTTGCAGTGTAATGGATGGCAAGCTGGGCAGTTGTTCCTGATCGCGCACCACTTGCGTGATGACCTGTCGGTATATTTGGTAATTGACGCTCTGTGTACTTTGGCTCGTCGGGAGTGTGTTAACGCAGCGTGTCAATATATTCGGCGATGGCATCTTCGTGCTGGCTAATTAACTGCAGCAGACCAAAATCGTCCAGCTTTTGGTATTTTTCGGGCAGGTTTTTGTAGGCTGGTAGCGCCTGCAGGGGCGGCAAATCTTCCGCGTGCGAAAAAATAACCAGCGAATGGTAGAGCGCCAGGTTAATAATTTCCATGGCTGAAATGGCGGGCGCTCTGGGTAGCAGCCAGTTGCCGGTATTGCGAATCATATCCACATAGACATCGTCGAGCTGCCATTTTTTTAGCAAAATAAGGCCCAAAGACTTGCTGTAACTTTTGCAGAGTTTGATGTAGTCGGCTTGCGAGGGCTCCATTGGATGATTGTTGAAGGCAGAGAGTACCGCCAGCGTGCCGATCTCGCTAAGGAAGCAACCGGTGACCGGTTGAAAAGTTGGCTTAAAGTGGGTGGCTTGTGTCAGCAGTATGCAGATGGCTGTTTTAACGGCCTGGCGCTGCCAACTCAATAAAAATAAGCGCTTTAGACCGGCACTTTTCATGACAAACAAGCTTTTAACGCTGTGCGTCATAACGATCTGATCAATTACTTCGCGCCCCAGCAGTCGCACGGCATCGTTGAGGGTTTTCGCCGGCGCCACGGTTTTGTAAATAGCGGCGTTGGCGGTTTTCATGATCAACGCAGACAAACTGGGGTCTTGCATTAGCAGGTTGGCAAGTTGATTGTGGCTGGTGTGGGGGTCAGATAGGGCTTTGCGAATGCGCAATGTGATGGCGGGCAGGCTGGGCAGCTGTTCTTCGCCTTTCATCACCTGCTGAATGACATTGCTGTAGATGGCAAATTCCGGTGCTTTTACCGACATGGGTTGAGCTCTATACGCGCGGAGACTTACAAGGAGCTTAGCAGATGAGAGCTTAGCCGAAAGCCGCTGTCGGGCAGCTGGTAAGCAGGACTGGCGATTGCCCGCAATTGGGGGCTTAGATACAACACAGCCGGCGAGCGCCGGCTGTGTGGGTCGAACGGGTGTGTCGCAGGGCTTAGTTCAAGCCGCGACGCTCCAACAGGGGCGCGATATTAGGTTCGGCGCCGCGGAAGGTTTTGAACACGCTCATGGCATCTTCACTGCCGCCACGGGAGAGCAGGGTTTTACGGAAGTGGTCGCCATTGGCACGGGTCAAACCGCCGTTTTCCTTAAACCACTCGACGGTGTCGGCATCGAGTACTTCACTCCAGATGTAGGCGTAGTAGCCGGCCGAGTAACCACCCATAATGTGCGAGAAATAGGTGGAGCGGTAGCGCGGAGGCACGGTATCCAGCTTGGCACCGGCTTTTTCCAGCGCGGCTGCTTCAAAGTCGGTGACCTTGTCGGCCGCTGGTACCTGGTCTGGCGTAAGCTGGTGCCAGGCCTGGTCGATCAAGGATGCAGCCAGGTACTCGGTGGTGGCAAAGCCCTGGTTGAATTTCTCGGTGGCCAATACCTTGTCCAACAGTTCTTTGGGCATGGGTTCGCCGGTTTTATAGTGCTTGGCGTAGTTGGCCAAAATTTCTGGATCTGAGGTCCACATCTCATTGACCTGTGAGGGGTACTCCACAAAGTCGCGCGGCACCGAGGTACCCGAGAAGTAGGGGTATTTCACGTTGGAGAACATGCCGTGCAGCGCGTGGCCAAATTCGTGGAACATGGTGTTGGCTTCGTCGTAGGTGAGCAGCGTGGGCTCGCCTGCGGGTGGCTTGGGAATGTTCTGGTGATTGGCTACCACG
>NZ_JBTUOC010000055.1:0-8929 GCF_058345725.1 Simiduia sp.
TAAAAAGAAAGTCGCAGAGTTTTGTATTGAGCAAGACAAAAGCGGTAAAGCCGTGGAAATTGCCGAGATATCGCAGCAGCTTAGCGACGCCGAGCCGGCGGCCTTTGAGCGATTTGTTGTCGAATCAGCGCCGGATGCACCAGCGCAGTTTTATGCAGATCGAAAACAAATGCGCCAATTTGTAAGGATTAGCGGTAGAACCGATCAGCTGAGTTTAAGCTTCTCGTCAGAATGCCTAGGGCAAACTGTAGTATACGACGCTAACACCGATACCCTGGTGTTAAAGGACATTCCGCCGGCACTTAAGGCGCGCCTGATTAAGTATGTACATGGATCGCGCGAGAATAATTAGTTGTATCGCCTAAGTGTCGTCAACTGGTCTCGCGAGGTTGATTGGGGTGTTGGCTGTGTAGGCTTTGGTGTAGTTGAGTGGGGTGCTCCGAAGGTGACGTACCCTTGATGCAAGAGAGGATTCAATGCGTGTATTAGCAGTAGTAGTGGTGTTGGCGCTGGTCGCCGTCAACGGCTGGCAGTCCCTTGTTATTCAAGCACAAATGGCCGAAGTGGCTGCACTGGCAAAGCGGGTGGACGGCCTGGAGGCTCAGCTGGCCCACGCCCAAAGTACGCTGATCGAACTGGAAAGTCACAGCCTAGAGCAACAAATAAAGCGGGCCAATAGAAATTTGGTGGAAGGCTGGCAATCATTTTTGCAGGGCTTGCAGGAGGGTGTTGATGCCTCTCGCGAAGCCCTTAAAGAGAAAGAATTATTAGATAGCCAAGCGCCGGCGGACGATAATCTGGAGCGAACATAAGTAATCGCTTTCAGTCGGTTGGCAAAGCGTGCAACGTCTTAGCTCGTCGGTTAGGGGTGTTCGCGCCGGTCGCCAATTTTTTTTGCCGGCGAGCCAGCCATAATGGCGTAGGGTTCTACGTCGCGCGTAACCGTTGAATTAATGCCAATCACCGCGTGATCGCCAATAGTTACTCCGTCGGTAATTGCGCAGGCGGCCCCAATCCACACATCGATACCTACGTGAATCCCTTTTGAGCTCACCGGCTGCTGATGTACGTACCGATCTGGCGAGATGCCGTGATTAAATGCGTAAAAGTGGCAGTTGGCGGCGATGCGCGTGTGATCGCCGATAACAATGCCCGCGCGACCGCCCTCCAGGCGACAACTTTGGTTGAGCGACACATGCTGCCCAAGTTCGATAGGGCCGTGTAAATAGCAGTCGGCAGCGATGGCAGTGTGATCGCCAATGTGTACTGCGCGGCCAGGCTCTGCGAATATACGGGCGCTATCGGCGATAAAACATCGCTCGCCAAAGTGTACAGTTTCCAGGGCCATCAATTGACTCTGGTGCACCTGCTGCCAATTATTTGCCCACGCTTGATGCTTGGGTTTGAGTGTGTAATAGAGCCAGGGCATGTGATTAAGGCGTTGCTTGTGTTGCTCGCGATACGCGGCATCGTCAGCTAACGCCTCGTTGATATTGTGTTCCTGAGTCATGACCACGGTCTTTGCGTGAAGAAATAAAAAAGCGCCTGTGTTTACAGGCGCTTGGTGTGTCAGTTGATGAGGGCTATAAGGCCCAGGTCACCGCGGCAAGGCCAATGCCACCCAGTACAAAGGTGTAGGGCAGGGCCATTAGCACCATTTTGCCGTAGGAGAGGCGAATCAGAGGGGCGATAGCCGAGGTTAACAGGAACAGGAACGCGGCCTGGCCATTAGGTGTCGCCACGCTCGGTAGGTTGGTACCGGTATTAATGGCAATGGCCAAATTTTCGAAATGGGGGCGATCAATGGTGCCGGCGACCAGTGCGGCTTTCACTTCATTGATATACACCGTGGCCACAAAGACGTTGTCGCTGATCATGGACAGCACGCCATTCGCAATAAACAGCATGGGTAATTGCTTAGCTGGTTCCATTGCCAGCACCCATTCGGTGATGGGAGAAAACAGGTGCTGTTCGTGAATCACGGCCACAACGGCAAAGAAGACAACCAGTAGCGACGTAAAGGGCAGGGCTTCTTCAAAGGCGTGGCCAATTTGGTGTTCCTCGATCACGCCGTTAAAGGCGGTGAGCAGCACAATAATCATTAGGCCGACGAGACCTACCTCCGCCACATGAAATGCCAGCGCAAAGACTAGGATAAGTGCACCAATAGCTTGAATAATCAGCTCGGCCTTTTCAGCGGTACTGCGATTATTGTCCATTTCCGTGGCGTAATCCTGCAGCACGATGCGCACGTTTTCCGGGATTTTTTCGCCATAGCCAAATATGCCCAGCTTCTCCAGCAACAGGCAGCAGAGCAAACCACCCACTAGAGTAGGCATGGTAATGGGCGCCATTTTCATAAAGAAGGTAATGAAATCCCAGCCGGCTTTTTCTGCAATCAGCAGATTCTGCGGCTCCCCCACCAACGTACAAACGCCGCCGAGCGCGGTACCTACGGCGCCGTGCATGACCAGGCTGCGTAGAAAGGAGCGAAACTGATCGAGGTCTTCGCGATGGTATTCGACAACGTGGGTATCGTCGCCGTGGTCGTGTTTGCCGCCGCTATTGTTGGAGGCCACCTTGTGATAGACAGCGTAAAAGCCCACGGCAACGCTGATGAGCACCGCGGTGACGGTCAAGGCATCTAAAAATGCGGAAAGTACGGCCGCCACAAAGGAAAATAGCAGTGATAACAGCGCCTTGGAGCGGATGCCCACCAATATTTTGGTAAATACGTAAAGCAGCAGATTCTTCATAAAATAGATGCCCGCCACCATAAACATCAACAGCAGAATCACCTGAAAATTGGCCACCACTTCGTGATAAATAGCGTCTGGGCCCGCCAAGCCTAATATGGCCGCCTCGAGTGCGAGTAAGCCACCCGGTTGTAGGGGGTAGCACTTAAGCGCCATGGCCAGGGTAAAGATAAACTCGCCAATGAGCAGCCAGCCAGCCACAAAGGGGTTAATTAGATGCAAGACAAAAGGGTTGATGAGCAAAAAGCAGATAATGGTTAACTTGTACCATTGAGGTGCTTGGCCGAGAAAGTTCTTCAGCATCGCCTGCGAGATGGATTGTGGCATAGTGATTCCTATACAAGCTTAAGCTTGTGTTCTCCTGATGATTAGTTTTATTGGTGACTCAGCGCTAGTTTGCTGCAATAGGTGTGCGAGTGTATTGACGCCCAGTAATTAGCCCCAAGAGCCTACTAATTCTGTTAAAAATATCAATATTTTCAACAAGATCGCTGGCGAATTAGAACCAATTGCTTGATTATAGCCAACCAATTGAGCCGGCATACTATAGTTATACGTAATTATTTCCCCGAGCGGGCGGCAGCTGTATAAAAACTGCGCAATTCGCCCCTCTGGCACGCTCGGCGCGAGCGCCTGGACGGCACAGAGGCTACCTAGGATAGGTGGCGCGTTGGCGGCAACGGGGGTGTGCAGCGGTTCCCAACGATATGGCGCCTAAATCCGCAGGCGCACTAGGTATGGAAGGTATTGCGTGACGACGACTCAATCTATCAATTTATCCTCTTTGAAGCTGGTGCGTGAAGAGCTACTGGCAACGATTGAGGCCAGTGCAGCCAAGCTCGAGCAGTTTGTCGCTGACCGCGATAATGGCGATTTATTGCAGGGCTGCATCGACGGCATCAAGCAGATTAGCGGAACGCTAAGTGTGGTGCAGTTAAAAGGGGCAGACCTGTTGGCACAGGAAATTCTGGCTCTAGCACAGGAAATTACCACCGGCCTGAACGATCAGGCAGACCATTACATCTCCACCTTGACCTCGAGCTTCTTTATTTTACCACGCTACCTGGAATATGTACTTCAGACAAAGCGCAATATGCCGGTGCTACTGATCCCGGTTATCAATGAATTGCGTCAGGTCCGGGGTGCACCGTTTCTCAAGGACAGCCATTTCTTTGAGGCAGAGTTAATCATCGCCCGTGGCAATGCTGGCCAATCTACCGCCGTGATGGCCGAAGATCTGACTGCCTTGGCGCGGCGTCTGCGCCATATGTACCAGGTAGGGCTGCTGTCGGTGCTGCAAGGCAAGCAGGTGAAGCCCTCGCTGGGGATGATGCAGCGGGCCTTAGAGCGCCTTGACATCATCAGTGGCGGCCGGCCTCTGGGCAAACTCTGGTGGTTGGGTGCTATTGCATTGGGCGCAATGGCGCAGAAGGGGATGGAGCTTACTAAGAACCGCAAATTGCTGTTGAGTGCCATCGACCGGGAGTTAAAGAAGCTTCAGCGCGAGGGCGCCAAGTGTCTGGACAGGCGCGTGGACGATGCGTTGTTAAAGGACCTACTGTATGTCATTGCGTTGTCTGGCACGGACGCCGAAAAGGCGAAAACGCTGCTGGCTGCCTGTAACGTTGTGCCATTGGGCTATACCGATGCCGAATTGCGCCGCGAGCGCGATGCGCTAAAGGGCCCCAGTGCCAACACCATTAGTTCTATGGCGGCGGTGCTGAAAGACGAGCTGAACTCCGTCAAAGACGTGCTGGAGCGCGCATCACAGGCGGGTGCTTGGGCACAGGAAGAAAGCCAAGAGCTAGTGGCCACGCTGAGTAAAATTGCCGAAATTCTGGCGGTAGTGGGCCTGGTCTCTGCCAGCGGCACGCTGCGGAAAGAGATAGAGAAAATCTCTGCGTGGAATACCACCGGCGAAGCGCCAGCGCCAAAAGAATTATTGGAGGTGGCTGACTCGCTACTGTATGTGGAGTCCACCGTCTCTGGCTTGGGCTCGCAGAACCTCTCCGACGATCAATTGGCCCGTATTAACAGTGGCTCGCGCAATGAAATCATCGCCAGCAATCAGCTCATGGAAGCCGAAGCCTTGGTGTTTCAGGAGGCTGAGGCGGGCTTATCAATGATCAAGCGCGCGTTGAGCTCCTATTCGGAGTCGGGTTTTGACCGCGGCCATATTAAGAATGTATCCACCACCTTGGCTACCATTCGCGGCGGTATGGGCGTGATTGGGCTCGCGCGGGCCGCCAGGGTGACCGCGGCCTGCCAACGCTTTGTTTCCGATTCGCTGCTGGGTAATGATCACCCCGAAATGCTTCAGCAGATGCTGGAAACCTTTGCAGACGCGGTTATCGGCTTAGAGTATTACTTGGATGCCGCCAAGGCCGACAAGGACGCCGATGACAATGTTCTGCAAATTGCTGAAGAAAGTTTGGAGGCATTGGGCTACCCGGTCAGCTAATGCAGTTCGTTCCAGGATTAACACACCCACAACCCGCTCAGGGTAAACGCTGGCTGGTGGTGCAGGGCCACAAGCTTCTCACCCGGCAGGGCCAGTTTTTATTTGACGCGCCGTTGTCTGAAACAGCCGCTATCACGCTCAAGGTGGGTCAATTGTGCGTGCAAGGGCAGCTATACGATTGCTACTGTTGCCTGCTAGATTCGACCGCAAAGGATGCCGTGGCGCTGGGCGATGGCGAATTTGTGGGATTGCGCAGCCTCTTGTTAAGTGCGGCTGAGGCCGAGTTTCTATTGGCCGGTGCCGCTGTCCAGCTGGCTAATTGGTATGCCGATCACGCCTATTGCGGCCGCTGTGGCAGCGTCAACAGTATGCGTTCCGACGATCGCGCAATGCATTGCCTTAGGTGCGATCTGCGCCATTATCCGCGGCTTTCTCCCTGCGTCATCATGTTGATCGTTCGCGAAGACCATTGTTTGCTGGCCGTACATGCGCGTTCACAGCAACCCATGTACACAGCCCTTGCCGGCTTCGTGGAAGCCGGCGAGTCATTGGAGGCCGCCGTTGCCCGCGAGGCCGAGGAGGAGGTGGGGCTCAGTGTCGATGACGTGCGCTACGTGGGCAGTCAGCCTTGGCCTTTTCCCGGCCAGCTAATGGTTGGTTTTCACGCATCGCTGGCGCCAGACTCTGGTCCTCTGACGCTCCAGGATGAAGAAATTAGCGCTGCAGGCTGGTACCGCTTCGACCAGCTGCCGCCACTGACGCCGCCCATTCAAACACTATCTGGCCAGCTCATTGCCAAGTTTGTGGCTGATTGCAAAAGCCGCTATGGGTGACGGACAATAGCGCTTGAGGTATTGTGCGGCTGTTTAAACACGGTTGCCGTTTAGCAAAGGAAAAGCAATGTTCTACTACCTAATTGCAGGGTTAATTGTTATTGGCGGGCTGGTTCTGCTCTATATGGCCGCGCGTATGTTAGGCGAAAAGAGCTGGTTGTTTGGCTTTGTTAAAGGACTGACCGGGCTGCTAGTGGCCGGTTTCGGCGTTGTGTTAATTTTGGTCGCAGTGGATCTACTGGGCTACAAGCAGGTGCTGTCTGAAAAGCCCATTGCCACACTCAGTTTTGAACGGCTGGGTGAGCAGTCGTTTCGCGCAGTATTGCTGGAAACCGATGGGAACGAGCACCGCTTTGACCTTGCCGGCGACCAGTGGCAACTGGATGCCCGAATTGTGCGCTGGCCCTCAGCGTTGGCAGGCCTTGGCGCCAAACCGGCGTATCGCTTAGATCGCCTGGGCGGACGTTATTACTCCCTCGAAAAGGAACGCCAGGCTCATCGCACCGTGTACGGACTGGCCGAAGATGCAGGCTGGATCGACGTCTGGCCTTTGTTGACGGCGAGCAGTGACTGGCTGCCGTTGCAGGCGCAGTACGGCAGCGCCACCTATCTGCCCATGGCCGATGGTGCACTCTACGCCATCACCTTAAGTAGCACCGGTTTAGTGGGTAAGCCGCTGAATGATCCGGCCCAGCAAGCGGTAAATCGTTGGCAGTAGTGGCTGCTTTTTCAATCACAAATATTGAGGAACTCTCTTGGAATTTTTGATGGAGTACGGCCTGTTTTTGGCGAAAACTATCACCTTTGTCGTGGCTTTGGCTGCAATAATCGGGCTGATCGTTTCGGCCGGAGCGCGGGGTAAAAAAGACCCGGACGGGCAGGTGGAAGTGCGTCGCTTAAACGATCACTACGAAGACACCAAAGATATGATGCAGTCGGTGCTATTGGATGAAGATGAGTACAAGGCACTGATTAAGGAAGAAAAGAAGAAAGAGAAAGCCGAGGCAAAAGCCAAAAAAGCGGCTCAGAAAGCAGCGTCTAAGGCTCCGGAGGCAGCGGTTGCCAGCGACACCAAGCGAGTGTTCGTCATTGATTTTGAGGGCGATATTCGCGCTTCGGCCACGGGTGCGCTGCGCGAAGAAATTACGGCGCTGTTATCCGTGGCCGCCAAGGGCGACGAAGTGGTTGTCAGACTGGAAAGCGGTGGCGGTATGGTCCACAGCTATGGACTGGCAGCCAGTCAGCTCAAGCGCATTACTGATGCTGGTATTACGCTCACCGTTTGCGTTGACAAAGTGGCTGCCAGCGGCGGCTATATGATGGCTTGCGTTGCCAGCAAAATTTTAGCGGCGCCCTTTGCGATTATTGGTTCTATTGGCGTCATGGCGCAAATGCCGAATTTTCACCGATTGTTGAAAAAGAACGATATCGATTTTGAGCTGATTACGGCGGGTGAATATAAGCGCACGCTGACGATGTTTGGTGAGAATACCGAAAAGGGCCGCCAAAAGTTTGTGGACGAAATTGAAGAGGTCCACGGGCTCTTTAAGCGCTTTATCCAGGTGCATCGCAGCCAGGTGGACGTCGAGAAGGTAGCTACTGGCGAGGTGTGGTTTGGTCAGCAGGCGGTAGACAATTTGTTAGTGGACGATATTAAGACCAGCGACGAATACATTACCGGGCTGTACGACAACGCGCAGGTCTTTGAGATGCGCTATGAGTTACCGAAGAGTTTGCCACAAAAGCTGGGCCTAGCAGCAGAAGTGGCGTTTGACCGGGTATTTACCAAAGCC
Source organism: Simiduia sp. (assembly GCF_058345725.1). Classification (NCBI taxonomy): domain Bacteria; kingdom Pseudomonadati; phylum Pseudomonadota; class Gammaproteobacteria; order Cellvibrionales; family Cellvibrionaceae; genus Simiduia; species Simiduia sp. The sequence goes on from NZ_JBTUOC010000055.1 coordinate 7,844, forward strand.
TGGCAAACGGTGACGCAGCGTTTTTCTGCCTAGGTTAAAGTGTCGTAATTTTCGGGCTGGCGAAATCTTGCCAGCCCACTAATCTCGCCGCAATTTATCCGATACTGCAATGGGGTTCGGATAGTTAAACACCACAATATAACTCGACACCAAAAACGTAATAATGGCCGTCGCCTGGATTAGCGTGGACGCTTTTTCACCTATGAGTGAGGCGTTGGTGGCCACAAAGGCAATCAGTAAGCTGAATTCACTGATTTGACCCAGCCGAAAGCCAATGTCCCAGGCTAGGTGGTTTTGTTCGCTTTGGGCGTGCAATAAAAACCGATAGGTTACCGGCTTTAGGATTAACACCATGGCAGCCATAACGGTGGCGCTTAAGGCAACGGCCGGCAGTAAATCTAGATTAAAGCGCGCGCCAATAGAAAAGAAAAAGATAATTAAAAAGAAATCTCGCAACGGCTTGAGGCTAATGGCAATGTATTGCGAAATCGGGCTGGTTGCCAAGGTAATGCCTGCGATAAATGCGCCAATTTCAGCCGATAGCCCGAGATACTCGGACAGCTCTGCCAAACCCATACACCAGCCGATGGCCAGTAGAAAGATGTATTCGTGAAAGCGGTCGAATTTTTGGATCAGTTTCAAGAGCACCCAGCGGACAAAGAGCCAGGCCGCCAGAGCTAATATGGGTAGCGCAACAAAAGTTTTGCCAAGTGTGGGCAGGTCTACGCGGCCCAGATCGCCACTGAGCAATACCATCAGGCAGATAATGGCGAGGAAATCCTGTAACAACAACAAGCCGACCATTAGGTCGCCTGTATGCTTGTGGTGCAATACGGTGGTGGGTAGCAGCTTGATGCCGATGATGGTGGAGGAAAACATCATCGCCATGCCAATAATCAGGTTTTCCAGATGGCTGAAGCCAAATGCCCAGCCGATGCTGTAGCCGGCAATGGCGAATAGGGCGGAGGAAATAATGCCGATATGGGTGGCCTGTTTGAGCACTGCAAACAGCGCCTTGGGTTGCATGTCGAGGCCGAGCAAAAATAATAAAAATACGATGCCCACGCGTGAGATTTCACTGATGAG
>NZ_JBTUOC010000056.1:0-20696 GCF_058345725.1 Simiduia sp.
CCAGCCCGGACGACCCCGGGCTGGCGCGCCAGAGATTACTGGCTGGGGAAGGTAAACTGGGCGCCTTCGCGCACGCCGGACGATGGCCAGCGCTGGGTAATAGTTTTGCGGCGCGTGTAAAAGCGCACTGCGTCTGGCCCGTAGGCGCTTAGGTCGCCAAATAGCGAACGTTTCCAGCCGCCAAAGCTGTGAAAGGCCATGGGCACTGGCAGTGGCACATTAATGCCCACCATACCCACTTGGATGTGGTCGCTAAAGTAGCGAGCAGCTTCGCCATCGCGGGTGAATATGCAAGTGCCATTGCCGTATTCGTGTGCGTTGATGAGCGCCATGGCGGCCTCCATGGTGTCCACCCGCACGACGCACAGCACCGGCCCAAAAATTTCTTCGCGGTAAATTCGCATGCTGGGTGTCACCCGATCAAACAGGCAGGGACCCAAGAAAAAGCCGTGCGGATGGCCTGCGACGCTAAACGAGCGGCCGTCTACCACCAACTGCGCGCCCGCTGTGACGCCGTCGTCGACAAACCGCTTCACCTTTTCTCGGTGCTCTGCGGTAATCAGTGGGCCCATGTCATTACTGTTGTCAGAGCCTGGCCCCGTGCGGATGGCGCCAATGGCGTCTTTTAGGCCCGCAACCAATGTATCCGCAGTTTCATCCCCCACGGCTACCACCACTGAAATTGCCATGCAGCGCTCGCCGCAGGAGCCGTAGGCGGCGCCCGTCAGAGAGCTGATGACATTGTCCATATCGGCGTCGGGCATCACAATGGCGTGATTTTTAGCTCCGCCCAAGGCCTGCACGCGCTTGCCGTGTCGCGTGCCCTCGCGGTAAACGTATTCCGCGATGGGTGTTGAGCCCACAAAACTGACAGCCTGCACCCGATTGTCACCGAGCAGAGTGTCCACGGCCAGTTTATCGCCGTTGACGAGGTTGAGTACGCCCTTGGGCAGGCCGGCAGCGTGAGCGAGTTCCACTATATATTTAACGGCGCTGGGAGCTCGCTCAGAGGGTTTGAGCACCACGCAGTTACCGCATGCGACTGCCATAGGCCACATCCACAGGGGCACCATGGCGGGAAAGTTAAATGGGGTGATGGCCGCGACCACTCCGAGGGGCTGAAATTCGCTCCAGCTGTCGATGGCGGGGCCGGCATTTTTACTGTGTTCACCTTTTAGTAACTCGGGCGCAGCGGTGGCGTATTCCACGTTTTCGATACCGCGCTGCAACTCGCCCATGGCATCGTTCAGCACTTTGCCGTGCTCGTCGGTGATCAGTGAACAGATGGTATCGGCGTGTTCCTCTAGCAGTGCTTTAAATGTGAAAAGAATTCGCGCGCGCTTGAGTGGGGGCGTATTGCGCCAGGCGGGGAAAGCGCGGGCGGCGGCGCCAATGGCCTGTTCGACGGTGCCTTTATCGGCCAACACAACGGCGCGCTCGCTGGCGCCAGTAGCTGGATTAAACACGGCCTGAGTGCGGCCGCCGGTTTCGGTGATTTCACCGTCAATGATGTGTCCTACTAATGTCATGGGTTGTCCTGTGCGTAAAAAGTCGTGGGTTACGGGTGGCTGAGGGCGTCGGCCATTGCGTCAATAAGCGTATCAATTTGCTGTTTTTCCGTGATAAACGGCAGGCCGAGTTGCAGTGTGTCGCCCCCGTAGCGCACATAGAAGCCTTTGTTCCACAGGCGCATGGCAACTTCGTAAGGACGTCGCGCGGGCTCGCCTGGATAGTGGGCCAGACTGATACCGCCGGCAAATCCGAAATTGCGAATGCCGGTGACGTGCGGACGGTCGTGCAACTGGTGCAGCTGCTCTTCAAAATACGGCGCCAGATTGGCGACGCGCTCGGGTAGGCGCTCTTTCTGCAGTAGATCGAGGGCGGCGATGCCGGCGGCGCAGGCCAAAGGATGGGCCGAGTAGGTGTAACCGTGTGGAAATTCCACCTGGTATTCGGGCCCGCCGTTGGCCATAAAGGCGTCGTAGATTTCCCCTGTGGCGATCACCGCGCCCATGGGCACGGCGCCATTGGTTAGCTGTTTGGCAATATTGAGAATATCTGGCGTTACGCCAAATACTTCGGCACCGGTCATGCCTCCGCAGCGGCCAAAGGCCGTAATTACCTCGTCAAAGATCAGCAATATCTTGTGCTGGTTACAGATTTCGCGCAGTCGCTGTAAATAGCCGACGGGCGGGATAATGACCCCCGCCGAGCCGGCAAAGGGCTCGACAATGACCGCGGCGATATTTGATGCGTCGTGTAGGGCGATAATTTCGAGCAACTCATCGGCCAGCTCGGCGCCCTGTGCGGGCATGCCCCTGACAATAGGCTGATCTTTTAACAGAGTGTGTGGAAGGTGGTCGCTACTGAGCAGATCGCCATAAAGGGCCCGGTTAGGGCCTATACCGCCCACACTGATGCCGCCAAAATTCACCCCGTGATAGCCTTTGGCGCGGCCGATTAATCGGGTTTTACTGGATTGCCCCTTCTTGCGCCAGTAGGCCCGCGCCATTTTAAGCGCGGTATCAGCGCTTTCGGAGCCGGAGCCGGTGAAGAATACGTGATTGAGACCGGACGGCATCAACGCAACGATTTTGTTGGCCAGCTCGAAGGAGAGCTCGTGGCCAAACTGAAAGGCGGGGCTGTAATCCAGTGTGCGGGCCTGATGAGCAATAGCCTCGCTGATTTCGGAGCGACAGTGCCCTAGGCCGCAGGTCCACAGCCCGGATAGACCGTCAAAAATTTTGCGGCCATCCACGCTGGTGAAATAGGCGCCTTCGGCACTGGCTATCAAGCGCGGATTTTGATGGAACTCCCGGTTGGCGGTAAATGGCATCCAGTGGGTAGTGGGTGAGGTGAGTTTGTGCATGGCAATCGCGCCTGGCTAGTGAGTAATGGCGCTAATGTAGCGACACTGATATGTTGTATAAATCGCAATATATCCATATTTAGTGTGCAATTTATGAAACAGAAGGCATTGCTTGGCCAGTTGGCGGATACCGACATCCGCCTGCTGCGAGTTTTTAAGGTGGTGGCCGAAAGTGGTGGCGTGTCGGCGGCAGAGCTGGAACTGAATATTGGCCGCTCCACCATCAGTCGGCACTTGAAGGACTTGGAGCTGCGGTTGGGCTTAACTTTGTGTCGTCGCGGGCGCAGCGGCTTTGCACTTACCGCGGAGGGGCGCAGGGTGTATCAATCCGCGCTGCGTACTCTGGGAGCCCTGGAAGACTTTAGAAGCGATGTAAATGACCTAAAGCAGCGGCTTACGGGAACTTTGACACTGGCGCTCTTTGATAAGACCGCCTCCAACCCAGAAAGCCAGCTGCCTAAGGCCATTGCCGACTTTGCGCGCCAGGCACCCGACGTTGCCATTGAAATCTATGTGGAGCCCTTAAATGAAATAGAGCGCGGCGTGATAGAGGGGCGTTTTCACTGCGGCGTCATACCGGCACACCGTACGTCGGCCAGCTTGTCCTATCTGCCCTTATTTAATGAATCAATGCATTTGTACTGTGGCTCAGACCACGCCTTGGCCAAAGCCGGCGATTGGGCCTGCCAACCCGGCGAGCTGTTGGCTTGTCGGTACGCTGGTTTAGGTTATCACTCGCCTAATATGGAGGTGGCGCGGGCACATGGGCTCGCGCGTTCGGCCACGGTGTTTGATCAAGAGGCGATTTTGCACCTACTGCTGAGTGGCGAGTTTATTGGCTACCTGCCCGATCATTACGCCGAGACCTTTGTTGCGCAGGGCAGGCTGTTGCGCCTGCCGCACACGACGTTCGATTACCGGTGTCAGTTTGAAGCCGTTTGGCGGGTATCGCCGAAGCCTTCGCGGGTGTTGGCGCTGTTTCTCGAATGTTTGCAAATCGCACACAGTGGCCCATAAAAAAATCCCGGCGTTTCTGGGGGGAGAGCGCCGGGCCAAGACCATTAGGAGTGAAACATAAAGGATAAAATCCTCGAAACTAGCTATCTACATAGCCACCAATGCCGCGCAATAAGTTGGGGGGGAAGGCAACATCGGTATGCTTAAGTATTGTTCAAACCAGCAGGTTCGCCAGCGGGAAAAGGTGACTTATTAAACAAATTTGGACTAGATGCCTGTGGTGGTCTAATGCATTGGCTATATCTGGTGCGGTGGGACTTTTGTGCGGGCAATGCCGCCCACTGACAGCCGGCCCAGTGGCACTGGTGTCGCTTTGTGGGCGGTTTTTGTTCTATTAACGGGTGACTTTTTCGAGGTTGGCCAGGCACTCGGTCAGGTTCATCGCTGTGCGCGCTCGCAGCACTTCGCGCTGTGGCGCTTGCTTTAGTGCGGCCAGCTCACGCGTGGCCAGGGTGAACTCTTTGCTAATTCTTTCGTAAGCCAGGTTGTGATCTTGCACACTCAATTTGCTGAGCTCTGAGAGCTCGCGGTTAATGGCGTAAATCAGGCTGTAAAATCTGTCCTTACCTTCAATACTCGAGGCCTCCCAATAGGCATCATCCAGACAGGCTAGTAATTCTTCCAATAATTCAATGGCGTCTGAAATGCAGGTTTGGGTCATACAGGGCTCCGGTTGTTTTGGTTAGATCCATAACCAGTATAGAAGCCCCTTTGAGATTTGCTGCCTAGCGCGGCGTGATTGGTCGGATCAGCCCCTCTTGCACAGTGGAGGCCACCAATTGCCCACTCGGATCGTAGAGCAGCCCGCGATTTAGGCCGCGAGCACCGCCCGCCCAGGGGCTGTCGGTGCTGTAAAGCAGCCAGTCATCAATGCGAAATTTGCGGTGAAACCACATGGCGTGATCAATGCTTGCCGGCATCAGTTCGGGCGACATGATGGAGGTTGGGTGTGGCAGCGTGGAGGTAGCCATCAGGCCGATATCACTGGCGTAGGCCAGTGCGGCGCAGTGCAGTAGCGGGTCGTCGGGCAGTTGGGCCAGTGAGCGCATCCAAAATTCGCTGTAGGGTGGCAATTGCTCGTCGGAGTAGTAGATGTCTGGCTTAGCCGAGCGCAGGTCAAAGTACATGGCGTGAACGTCGCCATTGTCGTTGTCGTTATCGGTGGCTTGATCGCGTTTTACGAAGCTGGCCTTGCGGAGCTGGTCGGGAGCTGGCGGCAAGTCCGGGTGCGAAATCTGGTGCTCAAAGCCAGGTTCTTCAATGTGAAAGGAACAGGACATGTTAAATATGGCGCGACCCTTCTGGCGGGCAACCACGCGGCGGGTGGTAAAGCTGCCGCCGTCGCGAATGGGGTCTACGTCGTAAATAACCGGGATATCGCTGACGCCGGCCCGCATGAAGTAGGCGTGCATGGAGTGGGGCATTCTGCCCTCTACGGTGCGCGCTGCTGCCATTAGGGATTGCCCCAGTACCTGGCCACCAAATAAATGCCGTCTGTGGTTCTCTTGATGCTGACGCGAACGGAACAGGTTTAAATCCAGCTGTTCAATATCCAGGATATTCAGTAGGGGGTTCGACATTTTTTTCACAACTTTCCGGAATGGGTTTGGCGAATAGTAAGAATTACGACCAAGCTTAGAAACTTGGAGACTTATGCATTACTATTAGTCACATAGATCAACCGAGAGTGTGAAGCATGGATAAAGCCCGCGAGAAAGTCCAGAAGTTCCGCCAGCGCGAGCAGCGGATTTTAGATGCCGCACTGGCGCTGCTGTTAGAGCACGGTGAAGAGAAAGTCACCGTGGAGCAGATTGCCGAAGCTGTGGATATTGGCAAGGGCACTATCTACAAACATTTTACCTCGAAAGTCGAGATCTATATGCGGCTGCTGTTTGATTATGAGCAGTCGTTAGCAGATCGATTAAAAGACAGTTTTAAGCTGGCAGAGAGCGGCGATTTCGCCGCTACGGCCCGGGTGTATTTTGAGTCTCGCATTGCCGATCCACAGCGCGACCGCCTATTTCAGCGGTTGGAAGAGAAAATCATTTCCCTGAACTTGGCCCCCGAGGCCATCGATAAGCTGCACGCCATCCGCAACTCCACCAAAGATACCCTCAATACCATGTTTGAACGCCGTATAGAGGAGGGGCGGCTCAAGCGAGTGCCACCGTATTTCTACTATGCCGCCTACTGGGCGCTGACGCAGGGCGCGGTCGAACTCTACCATTCGCGTTCGTTTCGACCGCTGGTGGAAGACATTGATGGCCTGATGAGTTTTATCAAAGATATTGGCGTGCATATGGGTAATTTAGACCCCGTTCGCCACCAACAACCGGATGGGACTAAGCGGTTATAGCGCTGCGCTTATCTCTCTAGTCGGCACGGCCTTTGCTCTGATTAGCTTAAAGAATAGCTTTAACCTTTTTGGGGCTGGGCAGTGATGGGAGATGGGTATGGTGACTAAAAGCGGGTGGCTGCGGACAGCGATTATTTTAGCGGGTGTATTGGCTACAGGCTGTACGTTCAATCACGTGGTGAATGATACGCGGTCGGTGCTGTCGGATTTGCAGCTTATTGAGCAGTATCGGCACAGCAGTGGCCGCGATTGGGTGGCGCCGCGCACCAGCAGTTGGTTGGTGGCTGTCTCTCGCGACGGCCCGGATAAGGCCACCGATCAAGCCCTGAGCCGCCAGCTGGCTGCCGCTTTGCGGCAGTCTTTTGCCACAGTTGCGGTGGCCGATGCGCCGTCTACGCCTGTCGATGCCGTACGGTTGGCGCGGCATAATCAAGCGGACTTTATGGTATACCCGCAGCTGATTTTGTCGGGTGATGGCGCTTACAGCGTTTCGGAGTGGGCCGATGCTTCAAAGTCTACTCAAGGGAAGCCCTTTGGCCGGGACAGGGCTGCCATGAAACTGCTGGTGTTCGATGTGCATTCGGGGCAACTGTTGGACACAGTGTCTCTAGAGGCCAAAGAAAGTTGGTTGCCGGGTGTCAATGGCAATTTAGATGGCCTATTCGACACGGCATTCACCCGTTTTGCTCAGAGCTACAGCTACCAGCAGTCCGAATTGCCCCGGTAAACAAGGGGCTTGGCATTTAAAGGGGCGTCAATGTCTGTTGAAAAATTAACCCAACAACTGCAGGGTAATGCCAATAAGGCCCGGCCGCCGGTGCACCTTTGGAATCCACCTGTGTCGGGTGATATCGATATTCGTATCGATCGCGAAGGTATTTGGTACCACGAGGGCGATCCCATTAAACGCGCCTCGTTGGTCGCGCTATTTGCCTCAGTACTGTGGGAGGAAAATGGCGAATATTTTTTAGTCACTCCGGTGGAGAAGTGGCGCATTCAGGTGGATGTTGCGCCCTTGTTTGTGGTGCGCGCGGAGCGAGCTGGCGCAGGTCAAGGTGCGCGCATAGAGTTTTACACCCACACCGGCGATGTTTTTACGCTTGGTCAGGCGCACCCATTAACGGTGTTAGCCGATGTCGATGGGCACCCACAGCCGTTGGTGCGCGTGCGCTACTCTCTCGACGCGCTCATCAATCGCGCCGTTTTTTACGAGCTGGTGTCTTGGTCTGAAACGGCAGCCACTGGCGCCGTGGGGATATGGAGCGATGGCGAGTTTTTTGAATTGGCATCGAGTGTATCTGGCGTATAGCGGCAAAGCTTTGGGGGGCGAAGGGGCAGCCCCTGTGGACACAAAAAAAGGGATTCAAATAATCCCTTTTTTTGTGTGGTGTTAGGCGTTGCGCCAGTGGCTACATGTTGGGGTAGTTGGGGCCACCGGTACCTTCGGGTGCTACCCAGGTAATGTTTTGCGCCGGGTCTTTGATGTCGCAGGTTTTACAGTGCACGCAGTTTTGCGCATTGATCTGAAAGCGCTTATCGCCCTCTGCGGTTTCTACTACTTCATAAACGCCGGCTGGGCAGTAGCGCTGTGCCGGCTCGTCGTACAGTGGCAGGTTTACCTGAATGGGAGTGGCTGCATCTTTCAGCTGCAGATGACAGGGCTGGTCTTCTTCGTGGTTAGTGTTCGATAAAAAGACCGATGAGAGTTTGTCAAAGCTGAGCTTGCCATCGGGTTTTGGGTAGGCGATTTTTGGGCATTCGTTGGCTGGCTTTAACTGTGCGTAATCGGGTTTTGGGTCGGACAGGGTCCACGGCAGCTTGCCGTTAAACAGGTTGATGTCGATAAACGCATAAGCAGAGCCCAGCAGATTGCCCCACTTGTGTTGCGCCGGGCCGAAATTGCGCTGTTGGTGCAACTCCTTCCATGCCCATGACGCCTGGTAAGCATCGGCAAATTCTGTAACGTCGTCGCTGCTACGGCCCTCGGCTAAGGCCTTGGCAACCACTTCCGCTCCCAGCATGCCCGACTTCATGGCGGTGTGAGAGCCCTTGATCTTGGCAAAGTTCAAGGTGCCGGCATTATCGCCCAGCAGCAAGCCGCCGGGGAACGACATTTTGGGTTGTGATTGCAATCCGCCCTTAACGATGGCGCGCGCGCCATAGGCGGTGCGAGTGCCACCATTGAGGTACTGCGCAATCACCGGGTGGTGCTTGTAGCGCTGGAACTCGTCGAAGGGGCTCACGTGCGGATTGCTGTACGACAAGTCTGTGATCAAGCCAACCACAACCTGGTGATCTTCGATGTGGTACAGAAAGCTACCGCCGGCTGAGCCGCTTTCCGACAACGGCCAGCCCGCGGTGTGCACCACCAGCCCCTGCTGGTGCTGCTCCGGTGGTACCGTCCAGATTTCTTTGATGCCGATGCCGTAGTGCTGCGGCTCTTTGCCTTTATCCAGCTCGTATTTGGCGATCAGCTGCTTGCCCAGGTGACCGCGGCAACCTTCGGTAAACAAAGTGTATTTCGCGTGTAATTCCATGCCCGGCATATAGCTGTCTTTTTGTTCGCCGTTCATGCTTACGCCCATATCTCCGGTAGCGATGCCCTTAACGCTGCCATCTTCGCGATAGAGCACTTCGGCGGCGGCAAAGCCCGGGAAAATTTCAACACCCAAAGCTTCGGCTTGCTCGGCGAGCCAGCGGCAGAGGTTGCCCAGGCTGATAATGTAGTTGCCTTCGTTATGCATGGTCTTGGGGACAAACAGGCCGGGAATCTTCTGTGACTTTTCACCATTTTTGAGCAGGTAAATGTCGTCGCGGCTCACCTCGGTGTGTAAGGGCGCGCCTTTCTCTTTCCAGTCGGGGAAGAGTTCATTCAGGGCCGTGGGCTCGAATACCGCACCGGACAGGATGTGGGCACCCACCTCGGAGCCTTTTTCTACCACGCAAACGGTCAGTTCTTCGTTGAGTTGGCGCAGTCGACAGGCAGCGGACAGGCCGGCGGGGCCCGCGCCGACGATCACAACGTCGTACTCCATATATTCTCTTTCCACAATCTTCTCCTCGTTTGCGTAGTGTGTGCTGGCGCTGCAGGGCAGCGGCTGGCTGTTATCTGTGGCGGCCAGAGTATAAGTCAGGCCAGCCGGGTGACCAATGTCGTAAAAGCGCAGTTTTACTGCCCAAATGGCTCTAAACCCTTGGTTTTACTACCCTTTGTTACATGGCTTGGTGCAAAGTGCAGCCCTAGTCTAGGCTATAGGTCGCTCCGGGCTCCTTGCTTTTAGGGGGTAAAAACGTCAGTATAGCGGGGTTCTCAAACGCTTGTTCGAATTTATACCGGATAATCGTGAGACAGTAAACCAGGTGGGCATGTAATCACCCATGCTCTTGTCCTCATCTGAAGAGCGAACGGAATATCCATGAAGATTCTTGTAGCTGTAAAACGCGTTGTTGATTACAACGTCAAAGTACGCGCAAAGGCCGATGGCACGGGGGCGGATATCGCCAACGCCAAGATGTCTATTAACCCTTTTTGTGAAATCGCCGTAGAAGAGGCTGTGCGCCTGAAAGAGAAGGGCGTAGCCACTGAAATTGTGGCGATTTCTATTGGTGCCAAGCAGTCTCAGGAGCAAATCCGTACGGCGCTGGCACTGGGTGCCGACCGCGGTATCCTGGTAGAAACCGATGTTGATTTAGAGCCGCTGGCGGTTGCCAAGTGCTTGAAAGCTATCGTCGAGAAGGAGTCGCCTGATCTGGTGATTCTGGGCAAGCAGTCCATCGATGGCGATAACAACCAAACAGGCCAGATGTTGGCCGCTTTGGCGGGCATGCCACAGGGTACCTTTGCCTCGGAAGTGAATGTGGCCGACGGCAAGGTTAACGTCACCCGCGAAATCGACGGCGGTTTGCAGACAGTTGCCCTGAACCTGCCAGCTATCGTTACCACCGACTTGCGTCTGAACGAGCCGCGCTACGCCTCGTTACCCAATATTATGAAGGCTAAGAAAAAGCCGTTGGAGACAGTGTCGCCCGCTGATTTGGGTGTCGATACCGCTGCGCGGGTAAAACTGCTTAAAGTTGCGCCGCCTGCCGAACGCCAAGCGGGTATTAAAGTCGCAGACGTGGCTGAGCTGGTAGAGAAACTGAAAAACGAGGCGAAGGTGATCTAAATGGCTATTTTAGTAATTGCAGAACACGACAATGCGAGCCTGAAGGGCGCCACTTTGAATACCCTGGCCGCGGCCCAAGCGATTGGGGGCGACATCGACCTCTTGGTTGCTGGAAACGGCTGCGGTGCCGCTGCTGAAGCCGCTGCGAAAGTTGCGGGCGTGGCTAAGGTATTAGTTGCGGACAATGCCGCCTACGCACACGGCTTGGCGGAAAACCTCGGCAACCTAATTGCCGAGCTGGGCAAAGGCTATAGCCATATTCTGGCGCCAGCCACCACCGGAGGCAAAAACGTACTGCCACGGGCTGCGGCGCTGCTGGATGTACAGGCTATTTCCGATATTACCGGTGTAGAAAGTGCAGATACCTTTCAGCGTCCCATTTATGCCGGCAACGTCATCGCCACGGTGCAAAGCACGGATGCCATCAAGGTGATCACCGTGCGCGGCACAGCCTTCGATGCCGTTGCAGCCGAAGGTGGCAGTGCTGCCGTTGAAACCGTGAGTGCTGTACACGACGCGGGATTGTCTGCATTTGTTGGCGAGGAGCTGGCCAAAAGCGATCGCCCAGAATTGACCAGCGCCAAAATTGTTATTTCCGGCGGTCGCGGCATGCAAAATGGCGACAACTTCGAGCTGCTGTACAAGGTGGCCGATAAGCTGGGTGCCGCGGTGGGTGCTTCGCGCGCCGCTGTGGACGCAGGCTTTGTGCCCAACGATATGCAGGTGGGGCAAACGGGTAAAATCGTTGCGCCAGATCTGTACGTGGCGGTGGGTATCTCCGGTGCGATCCAGCACTTGGCCGGTATGAAAGACAGTAAAGTCATTGTGGCGATTAACAAAGACGAAGAAGCCCCTATTTTCCAGGTGGCCGACTACGGCTTGGTGGCCGACTTGTTCGATGCAGTTCCCGAATTGGACAGCAAGCTGTAACAACGGGCTTAGCTCCTTGTAAAAACCGGCCGCTGGCCGGTTTTTTTATGGCCGGTAATTTAGTGCCCCGCGAGGCCAGTGGCGCGTTATAATGGCGGCTTTTTTCCGGGGCAGCCGGAGTTCAACCAAAAGAGGTATGGCGTGTCTCAGCAGACATTTGAAATCGGTCAACGTTGGATCAGTGACACAGAGGCGGAATTGGGGCTGGGCTTGGTGCTAGAGGTGGAAGACCGGTTGGTAACACTCAGCTTTCCCGCCGCCGGCGAGCGCCGTACCTATTCCATGAACAATGCGCCGATCAGTCGCGTGCGTTACCAGCGGGGCGACTCGGTGCGCTCGGCCGAAGGCTTACGGCTCAAGGTAATCGACATCATCGACGACGAGGGGCTGCTTATTTACAAGGGCCTGGATGGCGATGGTAAAGAGCGGTTACTGGAAGAAATTGATTTAGATTCTTTTGTGCAGTTTTCAGCACCCATGGACCGATTATTTTCTGGGCAGGTTGATTCGCTAAAGCGCTTTAATTTGCGCCTGGAAACGCTGGAGTATGTTCGCCAACAGCAGTCCTCGTCCACCTATGGACTGCTGGGCCCACGCGTACAATTGCTACCGCACCAGCTCTACATCGCACACGAGGTAGGCAACCGCTATGCGCCCCGCGTGCTTTTAGCCGACGAAGTGGGGTTGGGTAAAACCATTGAGGCGGGCTTGGTGGTCCATCAGCAATTGATCAACGGCCGCGCTAACCGCGTATTGATTTTAGTGCCAGATTCGCTGGTGCACCAATGGCTGGTGGAAATGCTGCGTCGTTTTAATTTGCAGTTCAGTTTGTTTACCGAGGATCGGTTGCGCGATTTAAGTGCATCGCTGGACGATGAAGAGTACGACGTCCAAGAGTCGGTGATCAATCCCTTTGAAACTGCACAGCTGGTTATTTGTCCGCTGTCGGTATTTGTCGAAAATGCCGATCGCTTGCAGCAAGCACTCGACGTATCTTGGGATTTACTGTTGGTCGACGAGGCGCACCACCTCAAGTGGGCGGAAGGTGACGTCAGTCCAGAATATCGAGCGGTAGAGGCCCTGGCTGCCAATGCGCTGGGCTTACTACTGCTAACAGCAACTCCAGAGCAGTTGGGTGTGGAAAGCCATTTTGCGCGTTTGCGTTTGTTAGACCCGGACCGGTTCTACGATTTAGCTGCTTTTAAAGCCGAGGAGGCAGGGTACGGCGACGTCAACCAGTTGGTTCAGCGCTTGCTCCCTATAGACGCTGTTGCTTGCGAGCCTGTTGCAGAGGATTTGCTGCCAAAGCTTGCAGATTTTGTCGATGCAACACTCGTGAAGGCGCTAGAGAACGCAGATACAGTTGACGTTCGCCGCCAAGTGTTGCAGCAAATAATTAACCAGTTGTTGGATCGTCATGGCACCGGCCGGGTGCTGTTTAGAAATACCCGGCAGGGTGTTGAGGGTTTTCCTCGTCGCGAAGTTTTCCCTGTGCCTTTGGTGCTAGCCGATGCACAAGATGCAAACAGTTTGTATCCCGAGCAAGGTTTACGTGCACGCTTAGGCGACGCCTGGCCGGAGTTGGACGCTCGTGTAGCTTGGCTCATCGATTGGTTGCGCGCACACAGACAGGAGAAAGTGTTGGTGATTTGTGCCAGTGCCGAAACGGCTCTGGATCTTGAAGCGCACCTGCGGCTGTGCGAGGGCTTTGCGGTCAGCGCTTTTCACGAGGGGTTATCGCTAGTGGCGCGAGACCGAGCGGCCGCCTATTTTGCCGATGCAGAGGAGGGTGCGCAGGCGCTGATATGCTCTGAGATTGGCAGCGAGGGTCGCAATTTTCAGTTTGCCAGTCACCTGATTATGTTTGACCTGCCGGCACATCCGGACCTGCTGGAGCAGCGTATCGGACGACTCGACCGCATAGGCCAGCGCAACGACGTGCGTATTTGGGTGCCGTATTTTACCGGCAGCCCGCAGGAAAAACTGTTTGAGTGGTATCACCAGGGGCTAAATGCCTTTGAGGCCGTGTGCCACGTGGGCGCTGCAGTCTACGATCAACAGCATACGCGCATTGAGGCCGCATTGGCCGGTGTTACCGACAATTGGGCTCAGCTCGTTGCCGAAGCCAACGAGAAAACCCTGGCGCTAAAAGCAGTGCTGGAATCGGGGCGCAATCGACTTTTAGAGCTCAACTCTTGCCGCGAAGATGTGGCCGACGAAATCATTGAGTCTTTGTTTGAACAGGAAAATCGCGGTGCTCTGGAAGATTATATGAGCCAGGTGTTTGACGCCTACGGTGTGGATCAAGAACCACATTCATCGGTGAGTCAGGTGTTGCACCCCAGCGATCACATGCAGTGCGCACATTTCCCCGCGTTACCGGCGGACGGCGTTACCGTCACCTATCAGCGCGAAATGGCGTTGGCGCGCGAAGACATACAGTACCTAACGTGGGAGCACCCGATGGTGACGGGTGCCATGGATATGGTGCTAAGCGGTGGTTTTGGCAATACCTCGGTGGCGACCATCAAGCTGGGGCCCATCAAGCCGGGCACCCTGATGTTAGAGGCCGTGTTTTTACTGAACGTGGCGGCGCCCAATGCGCTGCAGCTGTTCCGCTATCTCCCAGTTACGCCGCTAAGGGTTTTGGTCGATATTAACGGTCGGGATTTGAGCGACGTATTAACAGCAGAGAAGTTGCAGCCGCTGCTGCAAAAATTGCCGCGCAATACCGCGCAGCAGGTGGCGAAACAGGCGCGCGACCCCATTGCCGAGCTGGTTAAAAAAGCTCAGCTTGCCGTGGCACCCAGGCAGGAGGCCTTACTGGCCCAGGCACAGCAGGACATTGCCCAGAAATTGGGCGAAGAGATCAGTCGCTTGACGGCGTTGGCCAAAGTGAATCCGGCGATTCGTCCGCTCGAAATTGAAAGAATGCAGCAGGATCAACAATTGTTGGCAGAGTATCTGTCGCAAGCTGCATTGAAATTGGACGCCTTGCGCGTCATTTTAGCTACTTGAGGTAACTATGTACGTATTTTCTGTTACGGCAAAGGCCGTAAAGGCACGCGAAGGTGTCGCTGTGGGCCAGCAGGTGCCATTCATTGTCTATATTAATTTTCTCGATCTGTTTGGCGCAGAAAATTTGTGCAAAATTTACCTGATGCGGGCGGGCTTTAGTGAGGCAGTAATAGAAAATCGAAAAAAGTTGCCCCAATCTACGACCACTGATGCTCGGATTTTACGGGCCGATAAGGCGCTGAAAGACGCAGTTGAGGCGGGTTATCATATCCAAATGTTCGACGAGGTGTAGCCTTGGCGCGCCAGAGTTTACAAGCGCGCTCCAGTGACGAGCACCTGGCAGCCCAGGTGTTTCGCTGGTCATTTTTGGGGCCTCGTTACTGGCTGTTATGGCTGTGGTTTTTGATTTTATGGTTGATCACTCGGCTGCCACAGCGAGCGGTGCGCGGGCTGGGGCATGGATTGGGGCGGCTGTTATTTTACCTGGTGCCCAGTCGCCGTCGCATCGTATTGCAGAATCTTGCGCTGTGTTTTCCCGAGTGGCATGACAGTCGCCGCAGAGCTGTGGCTAAGGCGCACTTTGCCAGCGCTGGACTGACCTTGTTTGAGAGTGGGTGGGTTTGGTGGTCTGACCCGCAGCGATTTACGCCACACTTTACCTTTGAAGGCGCCGAACTGCTGGCGAACTTGGAGGGCAAGCCCGTCCTGTTTTTTGGTTTGCACAATACCTGTGTGGAGATAGTGTACGCCTTTTTAAGTTTACACCGTCCATTTAACGTATTGTTTCGCGTTAACAATAATCACCTGTGGGAATTTATGGCGACGCGTTCGCGCAAGCGTTACCAGGTGCGCCTCATACCGCGCAAACAAGTGTCAGAATTTTTAAGCAGGATGCAGCAGGGGCAGGCGGGTCTGCTCGCGGCAGACCAGGACTTAGGTGCAAAGCGAAGTCTGTTTGTGCCATTTTTTGGTGTGTCAGCAGCGACGGTAACCAGTGTGCACGATTTTGCGCGCCAAACGGGTGCCGCTGTGGTCTTTGCCGAGGCGTTTCGAACCGCAACGGGTTACAGTTTGCGATTACACGCGTTGGAAAACTTCCCATCCGAGGATGCAGCAGCGGACACCCGGCGTATGAATGCGATGATAGAGGCGGCCGTTCGCGATCATCCAGAGCAATATCTCTGGCTGCACAAGCGATTTAAAACGCGCCCGGAGGGCGAGCCCGGATTATATAAAAAAGCCGCCAGAAAATAGTGGCTTTTGTAGGCGTGGCGAGCCGCATGCACCAATAAAAAAGCCCGCAACGAATTTGTGCGGGCTTTTTTAAGCGAGGTGTGAATTAATCGCGCGGTGCTTTCGGCTTTGCCTTGCGCGGTTTGCGGGCAGGTTTGTCGCCCAGTCGCACGGGCTTGTCGCTATTGTGCGAGCGCTTTTTTGGGCGCTCGTAGTTGCCTGCACCATTGGCGTCCAGACTAATATTGATTGGCTGGCTACGAATGAATACCTTGCGTAAATGCGACAGTGTTTCTTTGGGCATGCCAGTCGGCAATTCCACGGTGCTGTGGTCGCCCTGAAGGCGAATGTTGCCAATGTGGCGGCTGTCTATGCCGGCCTCATTGGCAATGGCGCCCACGATATCACCCGGTTTAACGCCGTGGTCGCGGCCAACTTCCAGGCGGTAGGTGTCCATGGGGATGTCGTCGCGCTTGGGGCCGCGTTCGCGTTTTTCGCGGCGTTCGCCACGGTCTGCTCGGTCGCCGCGATCTCCGCGATCGTTGCGGCGACTGCGATCAGTGTCCTGGCCGGCCACTACATCGGCCAATTTCACCTGTAGTGGTCGCTCTTTCTGGCACAGATAGGCAAGGGCGGAGGCAATTTCTTCGGCCGACACATCGTGTGTTTGACTGAACTCGGCCAGCAGCTCGTAGAAAAAATCCAGATTATCGCGTTGCTCTGTCAGTGTCGTCGTCAGTAATTGATTGAATTGATCAATGCGCTGTTTGGTGACTGCGTCGCCAGTGGGCAAGTCCATGCGCTCAATGCGTTGGTTGGTAGCCTTTTCAATGGCGTACAGCAAGCGCTTTTCGCGCGGTGCCACAAACAAAATGGCTTTGCCGCTGCGACCAGCACGGCCGGTGCGGCCGATGCGGTGTACGTAGGCTTCACTGTCGTAGGGTATGTCGTAGTTCATTACATGGCTGACGCGTTCCACATCGATGCCGCGCGCGGCCACATCGGTGGCAACCAAAATATCGAGTTTATTTTGTTTGAGTCGCTCGATGGTACGCTCGCGCAGTGCCTGGTTCATGTCGCCGTTAATGGCAGAGGCAGAAAATCCGCGGGCTTCGAGTTTTTCCGCCAATTCAACAGTGGCGGTTTTAGTGCGCACGAAAATAATCATGGCGTCGAAGTCTTCCACTTCGAGAATACGTGTCAGAGCGTCCATCTTATTTGTGCCACTGACCATCCAGTAGCGCTGCTCAATGTTAGAGCCGGTGCTGCTCTCGGGCGAAATTTTCACTTCGGCAGGCGAATCTAAATAGCGATCTGCCACTTTTTTAATGGGCGGTGGCATAGTGGCCGAGAAGAGCGCGGTTTGGCGCTCGGCGGGCGTGTGTTCCAAAATCCACTCGACATCGTCAATAAAGCCCATGCGCAACATTTCATCTGCTTCATCGAGCACAATGGCGTTTAGCGTATTAATTTGCAGGCTGCCGCGACGCAGGTGGTCCATTACCCGACCCGGCGTTCCAACTACCACTTGGGCGCCGCGCTGTAACTGTCGCAACTGCGCCCGCATATCTTGACCGCCGTATATGGGCAGGACGTGAAAGCCACGCATGTGGGTGGCATAGCGCTGGAAGGCTTCGGCTACCTGAATCGCCAGCTCGCGCGTCGGTGTTAGCACCAGTACCTGTGTGCTGTTGTTAGCAATGTCGATTCGTGTCAGTAGCGGTAGTGCGAAGGCGGCGGTTTTACCGGTGCCTGTTTGCGCAACACCTAGTATGTCGCGTCCGTCTAAAAGGTGGGGGATGGCTTGTGCTTGAATGGGTGAAGGTTGTTCGTAACCTAGCTCGGCAACTGCTTTCAATACGGCAGGCGCCAGCGCCAGATCGGCAAAACTGGTGGGCAAAGACATGGATTATCTCGGTAGAATGATGGCCTACCGCTATTTCCCGCGCGGTTGCCAAATTTAAAAGGGGCAGCATTGTACAAAAAACCGCCCGCTATAGCGAGTAATTCTTTACCCTTTCTACTGGCTGGATTACTGTTCGCTTTTACCGAGGCGCAATAGGGACTTATGAGCGATATCAAATACCTCTCCACCACCGCGCTGGCTAAGCGCTTGGGCAAAGAGGCCAAGGAATTGTTTGTGCTGTTGGCGCGCGCCCATTGGATGGTGAAAGTGGATGAGCGTTGGCAGCTGACCGAAAAAGGCAAGTTTGAGGGTGGGATTTATTTGCACCACCCCAAGTTTGGTGACTATGTGGCTTGGCCCGAGTCGGTTGTCAGTCACGGTATTTGGGAGGATCTGCCCGAAGCGCCTCTGACCGTCAGCCAGTTGGGGCAAAAATTTAAGTTGCCGGCACGGCTGCTAAATTTGGTGCTGGCTGATTTGGGTTGGCAGATGCGGGGCGTGCGGGGCTGGGTACTAACGGAGGTAGGCAGAGCGCTGGGTGGTCAGCAGCACCGGGCGGAGGAATCCGCTGTGCCCTATGTTACGTGGCCGGAGCGCTTGTTGGAGGAGACGGCGTTAAACGGGGTGCTGGCGCGCCTGCAAGGGGGGCAAAGCCTGGATGGTAGGGATTATGAGTCGCCTGCCGCTGCCAGGGTGGGCAATTGGCTGTATTTGCAGGGGTTGAGCTTTGCCTGCAATCGCCAGGTGGCGGCGGCCCCCTTGCCGGTTAGCTTCTACCTGCCTCAGCAACACATATACCTTCAGTTGTGGGCTGAGCCTAAGGGCAGTAGTGACATCAAGGCAAAATTGGCCCAGCAGGCCTGGTTGAAAAATCACAAGTATCTGGAGCTGGAGCCAGAAACTGCGGGTGACTTACAGTGGCTAGATAAGCAGTGTGCCGCTGGTTTGTTGTTACTTGGGGTCGCCACCTATTGAGTCGGATACTTGCGGACGTGTGCGCCAGGGCCAGGTTAGGGCGTGGCTTAGCGCTTGCTAGGCCAAAATGCGCGTAAATAGCAAATTTTTGGGTGATATATACGTTTTTATCCTAAAAAGAGGGGCTTGTAGGGCTTTTGCTTTCTTGTACCATAGTCTATATTGGGCAGGGTAAGGCGGCGTAAGTGTTGGCAAATGCGATGAATTCGTGTATTTGCCGCAATTGCAGGTAAAATAGACGATGTGTCCACGCAATCACCTGCGTGTCGTATAGGTACTAAGGCATAAGGAAATGACCCTTTTGATTCCCCACAACAAGCACGTTGGGCTGCTCTCCGAAGCCGAGTCTGCTTGCTTCGACATCGCCCGGCGCTATCATCGGCGACGGTTGTTTGCCGAGCTTGTGGATATTCAAGCTATGCTCTGGCCGCGCAACCTTGAGCGACTCTCCTGGTCTAGCGATGGTTCTCGGTTTTTGGTGCAATGCCTGGTATTAGTAGTCTACCTTCCGGTCAATTTCCTGATTCAGCTTTTAAAATCTCTACAGAATCTGTTGTTTTTTCCTTTCAGATTGGTGGCGAGCTTTGTCACCCCGTCCGCGCTGCATGCGCCGGGCGAGAAAAATCTGGTGGGCTTGTATAACGCTTTTTTCCCTTTCTTAAAGCTTTCGCCCGACGATGCAGTAAGCTGTATCGATGAGTGGGTGCCGGTGCTCTATGGCGCAAGTAAAGCGAAAACGCACCGTTTAGCACGCTATGTGGACGACGAACGAATCAAACAGATGAAAGTCGCCAAGCAGAGTGGTGTGATGGCGGCGTCCTTCCGGTCCTATCGCGCCATTGCCCGCGAGCGCCTGTCGAAAGATCTAGGCCACTACACGGGCAACCGCTGCGACCAATAGGTCGCTAAGGACGGGTGTCCACTACGTCGTATGGGCTCCTATTGATCAATGGCGTTACCATCTCCATGGCTTCTTGGTAGATTTTTTTCACATCAGGATATAACCCCACGGCCATGCGTCGCGACAGCATGGTCATTGGAAATAGGCAATGCTCTGTGTTCTCAACACACAGGGCTCGGCTTCGTCCCGCTTCGTCCTTGTAGGTTACCCACTGCATGCCTGTTTGGTTGGCGATGACATTGCCCAGTACAAGGCCCAAGGCCTGTTGTGTTTGGGTGTCACTCCTGTCGACCAGATTGCGGCTGACTACGCGCTGTAGAACCTCCAAGTCGTTCAAAGTGCCGTGAATCTGGGCGCCCATCTCGGAGCGTACCAGCTCATCCACGCTTGCCAATTGGGCCGACATATATTGCTTGTCGGTCCAGCTGAGATCGGAAATACTCACCGACGACTGATCGGCCTGTGCCGCCATTGAAATAAGTAAAAGCCCAAACGCCAATGCCCTTGACCCCGAAATTTGCGGCATAATAACCCCCTTTTCTTACGCTCTGGCGCTAGCTTACCCTGTGCGGCGGCGCCTGTGAATGTTCTTTTATCCAAGGTTGCAACGACACACATATGGCCATAAACGCACTTTCTTTACACCGTTTTCACGTCGCTGATGACACCACATCGCTCAGTGCTTCAGATCAGGGGTTGACTGTGAATGGCCTGGCGCAAGACTTGGGCCAGGAACTTAAGCTGGCCTTTATTGGCAAGGCCGGTAAGCAATTTGGCCAGTTTGACCGCGACATTGGCAGCTGCCCGTTATCGGGTTGGATCGCTGATTACCTGGAAAGTAAGCAAAGTTTTCACAAGGTGACGGAGCGTTTTGCGCAGCACTTACAGCTGGCCTTTGCGCAAACCGATGCCCTCTATGACGGCTACCTACTCATGTTGCATGAAACCTTGGCCGATGAGGACAGTATCTATATTTACCTGGTGCAGCACGAAGGTGGCATTTTTATCGACAATGCTATGCAGCTAGCGAGTTCGAAAAATATTGATGTGCGGGGATTGCGCGCAGGGTTGAAGCTGGCGCTGAATGAGTGGCAAGCCGCTGAGCCCGAGCCCTACCTGGCACTGTTGCGCGCCCGAGGTGACAAGGCGCTGGCAGAGGCCTTTGAGCAAGCGGTGGGCTTTTCCGATCCTGTGGATCACGCGGCGCAGACCTCGGCGTTTTTACAGCTGGTGGTGCGCTACTCGGCGAATCTGCAGGAAGAGCAAGCGGCCGTTTGTTAAAATAAAATCGCAGAGTTTTTTTTTGTGCAAGACAAAAAAGGTAA